>JBDTOA010000034.1:0-13806 GCA_039933475.1 Dermatophilaceae bacterium | reverse complement strand
CCGTCGAGCGCACCGGGCTGCTGAAGCGGGGCCAGAGTCCAGGCTTGCTCAACTGCGCCATACGTCAAGTGTGCTGAACCAGCAGCGACTCGGCCATCCCCCGAGGCCTTACGTGTTGGTGACGTGTAACCGGGTGGGCGACCAAACCTGGTGCTGCCCTATCAATCGAGGAGTCGGCCGTGGGCGGGGCGGAGCCAAACGTGCGGAGGCACATTTTTGGACAGGCCATGGACCCACCCCTGAACCATGTCAATATGAGCAAGAAGGAACTCCCATCCAGAAGGGGCCGGACCCGTGGTGAGCCAGGTGCAGCACTGTGTCCTGATCCTGTACAAGCACGCGTTGCTCGGGCAGGGGATCGCGGAGCACCTGCGCGCCAGGCTCGGTGTCGAGGCGATGATCGCCTCAGCGGATGATCCCCAAGCGGTCAAGTCGGCGCTGGGCTTTGCTCCCGCGGTCGTGATCTTCGAGATGGGCGACACGCTCCGGCAGTTCGACCTCGCCCCGCTGGCCCCGCAGGCCGTCCTGATCGATGTGAGCACTGTGGTGGCCCGGGGCCCGGTCGTCTCATCCAGGGTCGCGGGGATGGAGAGGATCCTGCAGGCCGTCCGTGATTGCATGAAAGTCGATGAGCCCGCCAAGACCAGCGCTGGCGGGGCTCCGGTGGCGCTGCCCGAGTAGTCCTCGTCCTCGATGGTTGCTTTCGCCTGCCGTTCCTGTCGATGGGCAACTTGGCAAGAGGCGGTATTTCGTCGTGGTCACGTGTCGATGGCGCAACACTCAAACAACGCGCAGAGGCACCTTGAGCAAGACGCCATCGACCAAATCTTGGCCTCGCCGTTTGTGGCTCTCCGCTCGCGGTTTTGCGGTAGCTCGGAAGGGTGACGATGTGGACGAAGCGAACTGGCGAAGATGTTCTGAGCAGGCTCTGGCGGACGAGGGAGCGCGCCGGACGGTAGGTCCTCCGCAGGTCTCCGGCGGCGGAGCTTTTCGGTCCGGCAACGTTCCGGGATCGGGAAGATGGAGTTCCAGTGGAGGCCCGTGGGTGTCCCAAAACCCGCCCGGCAGCGGTGCTGAGTCAGTGCGTCTTCCGCAGGAAAGCCACTGACCGGCCTCACGAACTTCCTGAAGCGCTGGCCGCGGCGCTGGCTGTCGACGTCCTCTGGTGGCGTTAGTGGTCGCACGCCGGACGGGAGCCAGAATTGGCTGGTGGGCATCATTCGGGCATGCCCATGCGCCCGTCCTTGGCTCCTCGAATCCGCTGATCTGGTCGCTGACGCTGTAGTCAGCCCGGCTGAGGTGGCTCGGAGGATCATCCTGGCGGTGTAGCCGTAGCAGGCATGGTGTCACCTAGACGACCGTCTCGACGACGCCGCCACAACGCGACGCTGATGACGACTGTCCCCGCCACGGCGTAGCCGACCGCGCTTACGGGTGGAACGCGCGTTCCGGCGTACGCGACGTAGCCCGCCACCGCCACCGCGAGCCACTCGAGGCGCCCAGACAGTACGGCGAGGGCGACCAGTGGCAGCGAATACCAGGGGTAGGTCGGGGTGGTGACCAGCATCAGCGACCCGAACAACACCACGGCTGCGTGTTGTGGTGCCTCGGCTCTGGTTGAGCGCATGGCAAAGACCGCCATGGCGCCCATGACTGCGAGCATGGCGAGGGTGAGCAGACTTCGGGGCACAACGAGATGCAGGACTCCGGCGCGATTCTCCCCGCCCTCCTCGGACAGATAGCCCGGGAGGTAGCCGAGGACAAGTGCGCCGGCGACAAGCAGGTGCGGCGCGTAGGACGCGACCAGAGTCCCAAACGCGGCCAATGGCACCCGCCACGAGCGTCGAACTCCGTGGTCTCGCAACGGAATAAAGGCCGGCAGCAGAACGAGTGGTGTGAGCTTGACCGCCGCCGCTGCACCGAGCAGCAGGCCGGCGACCCAGGTCGCCGCGTCCCGCCCTGGTTTTGTGGTCAGGGTCACCACAGCGCCAACCATCAGAGCCGTGGCGACGATGTCGACGTGTCCGCCGTTGCCCGCTTCGAGGATGACCGTGGGACACCAGGCCCACCACAGCGCCTCCCGCGGATTCCGGCCGCGGCGCATCAGCCAAGCCGCGAGAGCGGCTGCCACAGCGACGGCCAACAGTGCGCTGCCAATCTGAATCCCTAACGTTCCCAGCGGCCACGGCGTCAAGGCAGCCACCGCCGCGAACCAGAGCTGGGCGACAGGTGGATAGATCGTCGGAACCGCCGGGCGGTTGATCATGGTGCGGCGGTCGTCGGTCGCCCGACGCAGAAGCTCGCCGCGATCGGTCGGGAGTGGCGTGGTCGTGACACCCGAATGCGCCTGCGGTGTCAGCCCCGGGAACAGGATCGGGTCGCGCAGCCAGGCGAGCCGGTCGTCGAGCGGAACGTACCTGTAGGGCGAGGTCCCGGAGAGCTGGACTCGCCCGTCCCAGACGTACCGCCAGGCGTCGCTGCTCGAGTGCGGAGGTGTGAACAGGCCAGGGAGCTGTACGGACAAAGCCAACAGCGCCACGGTGATGACTGGGCGCCGGAGGCGGACGCTGTCCCTCATCACCCATACGAGGGTGGCGAGGCAGATCAGCCAGAACGGCAGGATGACCGCTGCCAGGAGGCCGCGACGGGTGTCGAGGTCGCCGACCGAGAGCACCACGCAGTAGGAGGCCGCGACGATCGCGGTGCCACTGAGCAGTCTGGTCATGTCGCACACTCTGCCGTGCCATGCGCGACTCCCGGCGAGAATCGGGGTTCGCACCGGATCCGTCATGTGTTCGTAAGCCGCCGCGGCCGTCGCGCGTTGACGTTGCTGCCTAGCCTCGAAGCATCCGCCAACCGCCGGCCACCGAGGGTTCACACTGAGGGTGCCAGAATGATGCGAGTCCGGGTTGGTTTCGGCGCCGTCGGCATGGCCATAGGTCTGGTGGGGAGGAGGCTTTCCTCACTGGGGTGCTGAGCCGCCAGGGCTGGCCGTCTTCATCTGGATGGCGGCGTGGTCGCCCCGCAGGACGCGCTGATCGCCCCAGTCGCCGCGGTTATGGGGCTTCGCGGTCTTCGCCATACTGCCTGGCCGCTCGCGCGGCCCGCTCAGGGTGGCCGCTCTCGCGGCCCTTTCGGTGGCGTTGATCGGCGTACCACTGCTCATGACACGCTGAGCGAGGACTGGGACGGCTGGCCTGCGGGGCTTCAGAGGATCTTGCGAAGGGCGATGAACACCCTGCCGTCGACCCGCCAGTCCTCCACGGCAACGAAGCCCACCGCATTTGCCAAGCGGACCAGAGGCCTCGCCCCCACCCTGGCCCATGGCATCGCACTGGACATCCGACCGTCGGAGCCGTGCAGCGTCAACGAGACCCGGAGGTCGGCGTCATCGTCGGCGTCCGTCTCGACGAGGGCAACGCCGCCTGGCTTGAGCAGGTCGTGACAACGCGACAGCAGGACCGCAGGTTCTCCACCAATCCCGATGTTGCCGTCGGCGAGCAGAACAGTGCCCCAACGGCCTTCGCCCGGCAGGCGATGCTGAACCGCCCTGCGCAGCACGGACCCGCCGCGTGCGGCCGTCTGGGTCACTGCACGGGCGGAGATGTCGATCCCCAGGGCGGCCGTTCCTCGCGTCGCGAGCGACTCCACCAGCCGGCCCGGGCCGCATCCGATGTCGAGGACGGGCCCCTCGCAGCGAGACAGCAACACCTCGTCGGCCGGCGCGACGTGCTGCCAGTCGCTCACCGCAAGCCGGTCGTGGCGGTCGCCAGTGACGTCGTGCGTCTGGTGGATCCCGTGGGTCTGGTGGACATCGATCTCAGCGCCTTCCAGCGCCTCGTCATACAGCGTCATGGGGGAGCAGGCGACCATGCTGGTGAGTCGCCGGTGAAGACGGCCGAAGCGGCTGTCCGGTGTGAGCCTGGCTACGGCCGCCGCGTCCGCGGGGGTGTCGACGTCGCGCATCGGGTCCAGGAGTTTGACGACGAACCCCAATGAACGCAGCCGCTCCAGCTGATACCGACCTGTTTGAGGGGTCGACATCGGGACGCCCTTCACGACGTCGGGATGAAAATGCCTCAGTCCCAATGCCCAGAAGCCGCCGTCCGGACACAGCCCAAGGACGGCGTCCGCCCCGCCCCAGTCCAGACCAAGGTGTGCGGGCCGCAGCTGAGGAGTGTCCATCCCGACCAGCAGTACGGGTCCGTAACCGGGGTGGTCGAACCCCTCCTCGAGAGCATTGCTGATCCGCTCGTCCAGCCCGTCCCCCCTCTGGGCGAGGACTTGCACTCCGTCTGGCAACCAGGAACGCAGGGCACCATCCCACGCGATGACTCGCCTTGAAGCCGGCGCGGCAATGACGGTGTCAAGGGTGTCGCGCAGTGAGGCCTGCGCGAGGGCGGCTGCCTGAGCCGGGGTGAAGCCGGTGGTGAGCCGGGTCTTGACCTGTCCGGCGACGGGGGACTTTGCGATCACCAGGAGCGTTCCCCGGATCTGGTTCCCGAGCCGGTCCTGATTCACGAGCTCAGAATCCGCGTCATGTCGGTGACCGCTCTCAGCGCGCCCAGGGGAGTGCCTGTCACCTTCGACCGACCGGCCCGCGCGTGGTAGTCCACGTCGACGGACGCGACTCGCCACCCCGACTCAGCAGCCCGGAGCACGGTCTCGAGCGGGTAGCCCGACCTCCGGTCCTGGATCTGTAGCGCCAGCAACGGAACCCGTCGGGCAAGTCTCATCGGGCCGATGTCTGTGAGGTGCAGGCCACACCGCCCGCTCAGCCGGCGGCACACCACCCGGTTGGCCAGTCGCAGTGGCCAGGACCACGCCGCCGCGTTGACCGGACGGCGACAGCCGACCACCAGATCGACCTCATCGACCAGTGCGGTGCGCAGCCACCCCAGCTGTCGGGGATCCAGGCTCGCATCGGCGTCCATGAACGCGACGACGTCCGCGCTAGCCGCCTCCAGGCCCGCATGACACGCGGACCCGTATCCGCGACGCTCCACATCAACGACGGTGGCACCCAAAGACCTTGCGATATCAGGAGATCCATCAGTGGAGCCGTTGTCCGCCACGATCACGCGAGCCCACTCAGGCATGCGCGCCAGAACCCACGGCAAGGCCTCCGCCTCGTCCAGACAAGGCAGGACCACATCAACCACGTCGGTTGTCACCCTTTCGACGCTAACGCCGCCGGAACCTGCGCGCAGCAGCCAGCGGATGACGAAATGCTTACGGGGGCCTCGACGCAGTGAAAGGGTCGGCCGAACCATCGGATCGAGCCATAGGCTCGGCTCATGGTCGCGAGAGTGCTCGTCGTCGAGGACGACTCGACAGTGTCCAGCGTGCTGTCCGCCTACCTGCGCAAGGCCGGCTTCGACCCGCGAATGGCCGCCGATGGGGCGACAGCACTGCAGGAGTGGACTCAGTGGAAGCCAGACGTGGTCATCCTGGACGTGATGCTTCCGGGTTTGACGGGTCTGGAAGTGCTGCAGCGCAGACGTGCTGACGATGACAGTGCCGCCGTGATCATCCTGTCGGCCCGGGGAGAGGAGGACGACCGGCTGCTCGGACTCGAACTGGGTGCCGACGACTACATGGTCAAACCCTTCAGCCCACGCGAGGTCGTGCTTCGCGTCCAGGCGCTGCTGCGCCGTTCGGAACGGCTTGGCTCTGACGCAATGATTCCACGCACGGTCGCCGTAGGGGAGCTGTTCCTCGACCTGCAGGCTCGGATCGTCGAGATCCGGGGTGAAACTCTGAGCCTTACCCATCGCGAGTTCGACCTGCTGGCCTATCTCATGACACACCGCGACGAAGCGTTCACCAAGGAAGCACTGATGCGGCGGGTCTGGGGCTGGGACTTCGGTGACACCTCGACCGTGACGGTCCACGTACGCCGGCTGCGCGAAAAGATCGAACGTGACCCATCCGACCCGCAATTCGTCATGACGGTCCGCGGCACTGGCTACCGCTTCGATGGGAAGGCCGACTCGTGAGCAAAGACATGCAGCTGATCCTCGGGCTCACCGCGGCGGCGGTGATCGCAACAGGGCTGATGGGGGCGCTGGTACTGCAGGCGATTCGCCGTCGCTCCCTGCTCGTGTCGATAGTCGTAGCCGCTCTCGTCCCCGTGGCCTCGGTCTCCGCAGCGGTCGCCCTGAACGTCAACCGGATGGTTATCAGCCAGCATGACTCCACCGTCGTTCTGGTCGCCCTGGGCTTCTCCAGTGTGTTGGCCGTCGCGCTCTCCTTCGCACTCGGCCGCCGCGTCGCCTCCGGCTCCCGGGAGCTGACCCAGGCGTTGCGTGGACTCGCAGACGGGCCGTATGACGGTTCGCCGGCGCCGCCACAGCCCCATGCGGGTGGGAGCAGGTCCTCCGCCCCCGCCGAGATCAGCGCTCTGGCCGCCGAGCTGGGTAAAACGCGAGAGAGCCTACGGATCTCGCGCGACCGTGAGCGCGCCCTGGAGCAGAGCCGCCGCGAGCTCGTCGCGTTCATGTCGCACGACCTACGCACCCCTCTAGCCGGGCTCAGGGCGCTGGCCGAAGGCCTCGAGGACGGGGTGATCGAGGACCAGGCACCCGCACTGCGCCAGATGCGCCAGACGGTGGACCGGATGAATGGTCTCGTGGGCGATCTCTTCGAGCTGTCACGTCTCAATGCCGGCCCGGCCCGACCGGACCAGGCCCGCGGCCCGTTAAGCATGGTCGAGCTGGCCTACGACGTCGTGGGCGAGGCCCGTGAGCATGCCCGGCGCCGACAGGTCGATCTCGTCCTGGACGTGGCCAACGACGGCGATCGCCTTGCGGTGCACGGCAACGGCGATGAGCTCGCCCGAGCGCTGTCGAACCTCCTAGGCAACGCCGTCCGCCACACCGGCAAGGACGGGCTGGTGCGAGTAAGCGCCAGGCGGGCACCCGATGGCCGGACCCTGATCGCCGTCACTGATGGGTGTGGGGGCATCAATGACCACGATCTGGACAGGGTCTTCGAGACCGGCTGGCGAGGCCAGTCGGAACGCGGCACGGGAGATGGCGGCGCAGGCCTCGGGCTGGCCATTGCGCGCGGCGTCATCGAGTCGCACGCCGGGTCCATCTCGGTGGCAAACGTGGATGGTGGCTGTCGGTTCGACGTCAAGCTGCCAAGTCTGCCTAGCCCGAGTCAGGCTTAGCCCAAGTAAAGCCGAGGTCAAACCTGTCCGAAGGTCAGGCCTGTCACTCCGTCGGCCAGTGAAACCGTTGCCTGCCAACCGAGCTCGTTCTGGATTCTCGCACTGGAGGCGGTGATGTGACGGACGTCCCCGAGCCTGTACTCCCCGGTCACGACCGGCTCGGGCCCCTTTCGAGAGGCGGACAACGCGCGGGCCAGATCGGCGATGGTGGAAACGACGCCGGACCCCACGTTGTACGCGCGATGTGGGGGTGACGGGTCGTTCGTCGCGGCGAGAGCCGTCACGAAGGCGCGGGCAATGTCAGCGACATGGACGAAGTCCCGTCTCTGACCCCCGTCCTCGAACACCCGCGGCGCCTCGGCGCGGTCGAGGGAGGAAGCGAAGATCGCGGCGACGCCAGCATACGGCGTATCTCGCGGCATTCCTGGTCCGTAGACGTTGTGCAGTCGCAGCGAGACTGCTGACCCTCCTGCCTCGCGGGACCAGATGGCGGCGAGGAACTCCTGGGCGACCTTGGTGGCGGCGTATGTGTTGCGAGGGTCCATCGCCGCATCCTCGCTGACCAGGCCTGGCCCGAGGTCGGCACCGCAGACGGGGCACCCAGGCTCGAAACGACCGTGGGACAACGCTTCTCGGGTTCTTGGGGTTGGTGACACCCGTCCGTGGTCGTGGCACTTGTAGCGACCCTCGCCGTAGACGACCATCGAGCTGGCCTGGATGAACCGCCGGATCCCCGAAGAAGCCATACAGCGCAGCAGCACCGCCGTTGCGTGGTCGTTGCTCGACACGTAGTCGTCCATGTCGGCAAGGTCGACCCCGAGCCCTACCTTTGCCGCGAGGTGGACGACCGCGTCGACCCCGCTCAGTGCGGCCCGCACGACGTCGGCTTCGCGAACGTCGCCGACGACGATGTCAACGCCCTTCGCCCGGAGGCTCTCCCTGGCCGTCGTCCCTCCGTCGCGGTGGACGTCGGGTCGCAGGGAGTCGAGCACCAGCACCTGGTGGCAGGTGTCGAGGAGTTCGGCCACGACACATTGTCCGATGAAGCCGGCTCCACCGGTGACAAGTACCCGCATCCAGCCACGATGTCACGCTCTCTCGCTGTCGTGCAGCGTTCGTCGGTTGCGGGGCGATTACAGATACTGACACCGCCTGGGTTGCAATGCTTTTCGCGTGTAGAGCGGGTGACGGGAATCGAACCCGCGCATTCAGCTTGGGAACCAACTTGATAGGGCAATCCACCGCGGCGGGCCGCCTGATTGAGCGGGGAGCGGCCACCCGCTTGAGCCCGCGGTTGGCCGTGAGTCGCCGGCAGTTTGGGCACGCCGAGGGCACGGCGCAAGCATCTTGAAGCGTGGTGCCGGGGGTGATCATTCGGTGGCACCCCCCCGCGACAACCGTTCCGGCGGAGCGGGCGCTGGTGGGCTCCTTAAGGGGTGCGGACCCTGCAAGCTGTGACACCCAACTGCTGGCCTTACTTCCTGGGTGCGGTCGTGGAATCGGCTCTTCGGTCGAGGCGTCTCACTTCCAAGGAACTGGGACACGTGATCATGTGTGCGTACGGCACGCCCCGAGCGGGAATCATCAACGGACGGGTGTTGCGGGACATACCCTCACGCGGACAGTGTCTGACCTGGCTGCGTTCCCACAGGCCATTCCTTCCTTCGGCGCTCGTACCGGCGGGATGAAGTCCGGGAAATCCTTCCCCACATGGCGATGGGCGGACGTCCGCTCATCGGGTTATGCCGGCGATAATCCGGTCTGGACCTGGCGAATTGCGGACGATCAGGTTCTTGCCGATCGCCCGCATTCCTGATCTCAGGACACGCCCAGTTGGTTGAGCGAGAAGGCGGCCGACCACCGGACCTCAGGATTTTCGTCCTCACTGGCCATGCGCAGCGCACCAAGGACTTCCTGCGAATGAAATCCGGGAGCCTCACCACGACGGCACATCGAACCTGCCAGCTCTCGTCTGAGCCCGCGGCCTCGATCAGTGCTGCAAGGTTTCGACATGGTGACGGATCGTCAAACGGGGTTCCTGACTTGCCCTCCTCGGCCCTACTCGACCGCACCGCTGACCGTTCTACGTCCCGGGACACCGGCGCATGGGCCAGCCGGCCACCCGACCATGTCCTGCTTAGGAGCCGCCAGCGCTGCTGAGGTCAGTCTCCGCGGCGGACGCAACGCCAAGGTTAGACGCAGCGTGGCGGATGGCGCCCTCTCGGGGGAACCGGCCGCGCCAGAACGCGTGCTGCGGCATACTCGACTGCGTGACCGAGCCGGCCGAACCCGAGACACCCGCTTTCGCCGCGGCTGTTCGCCGGCGGGGAGGAACAGATAGGTCGACTGGCACGGCACGTTCTGCGCCGACACGACCATCGGCGGATACCTTTCTAATGCAACAAGACCGCCTGCGTGTGTGGCGGCGGCAGGATCACAGTTCTCCACAGGCCCGGGTTGCACGAGTGGGGCACCACGGTCCCGCGTCTGCCGTGACGTTGCGTTCCCAGACCCTTGCGGTTCTGGGCTGAGAAGTACGTAGGGGGGAACGAGAATCATCTGCGCGCTCGCGGTTGAGGACTGTTGGGTTCACCTGTCGAAGCGCCCGGTCCTTCGTGGCATATCTGCGGATTTCTCGGCGGGTACGACGGTGCTCCTCGGCCCAAATGGTGCTGGTAAGACAACACTGATCCGAGCCCTGGTTGGCGTCCTGAAACCTACCGCGGGGCGGGTTTTGTGGGGCCAGGTGGACATCTGGGCGCAGTCGTCCCAACGTCGGGACTTTCACGCCACGTTGGGTTGGGTTCCGCAGAACCCGGGTTTGCCGCCGGGGATGAGGGTCAGCGAACTGCTGCGGTACACGGCATGGCTCAAGCGTGTGCCAGATGACGTAGTGCCCAGTGCGATCGACCGTGCGTTGGAGCTCAGCAACCTCAAGCGTTTGGCGCGGCGACGGGTGGGGACCCTTTCCGGTGGTGAGGCCCGCAGGTTGGTGTTGGCGTCAGCAGTCGTGAACCGGCCTGAGATCCTGGTCCTAGACGAACCCACGGCGGGACTGGACCCAGAACAGCGGGACAACTTTCTGAGCGTGGTCCGGACCATTGGCGCTGACACGACCGTCATCATGGCAACCCATCTGTACGAGGACGTCCTGGCGGTGGCGGATGTCGCGATGGCCATAGAGGACGGCCGTGTGATCGGACAGGACGCTCTCGCGGACTTGACCGGGACATCGGATCGCAGCGCCATGACCATCACCGGGCTCAGGGCAGGACTGGGCCGCTTGCGTGATGCCGCGCGGGGAAACCCTTGACCGGTCACACTCTGCCGATCGGCCGCAGGCGGCTGGTGTGGTGGAGCATCGTGGTCGTGATCACCGCGCTGAGCCTTGGCGCCTTCGCCTCAGAAAGTCAGACTTGGTTCGGGTCGCTGCCGGCGACTTTCAGCAAATTCGACCTGATCGACATCTGGAGCGCACCTGTCTCCTGCGCTCTCGGGGCCTGGCTGAGCGGCCAAGCGCTGCATCATGGCTTCCTCCAGTGGCAACACGCCTCCGCGCGCACCCTCAGGGAGCAGTGGTGGGCCATGGCACGCTACCTCGCCAGCGCCGTCGCGACCGCGCACATCGTCGTCTTTGACGGCCTGCTTGCGGCCAGCCTCCTTGCGGGTGCTGAGGTTCGCACCGGTGCGTGGATGATGTCAGGGTCCCTCCTGGTCACGATCGCCTCAAGCCTCGTCTGGGTGTGCGTCGGGCTCGTCCTTGGGCGTTGGCTACCGGTCCTGGTGGCACTGCTCGTGTCACTGACCCTGCCCTATGGCCTCATGGTCGCGGTGATCTGGTTCTTCCCCGGCACATGGCTGGACACCCTCTCTGTGTACGGCGGCCGGATGTACATCGACGCCATGCCCGACATCTCAACTCTGCTCATCCGAGTCGTGTTTTGGCTTGGGCTGGCGACGTGGTGCGCCGGGTGGCTGGCTGGGCGAAAACGCGTGCGAGCCGGCGGGCGTATCGCACTCTGGGTCGCGATCCCCGTGGCTCTGTTCACCGGCGGCCCGAGCGACCACCTGCTTCCACACGCCCACGAGGCTATCTGTGCCGGGACGAGCCCCGTGGTGTGCGTGGATCGAGCGCACCGCACGGTCCTGGGCGAGTACAGCCGAGAGGCGGCAGCCGTGACGGCCGGGCTGCCTGCGCCGTTGCGTCCTGACCTGGTGCGTCCCGCCGATCTGAAGGTCGCGGCACTGGGCAAGACCATGGAAGTTGGGCCGGTAAACGGTAAGTGGTCGACGGCATTGCGGATCCAGCACACGGCGTTCGTCGCCGCCGTCGGGAACGAAGCGTTCCTGACCGAATGCCGACGCGAAGCAAGTGCGACATCCGGACTTTCGTCTACTCCGCCGGACATGCTGAACATCTGGTGGCGACTCCATCACGGGGTAAGGATCGACACTGCAGCCTTCCAAGGCGACGACGGCTATGTGCTGGGCAGTGGATCCGCTGAGGTGATCAAAAGGGCACAAGAACTCGAGCGCATGACGCCGTCACAGCGGGAGGCATGGTTCGCAGCCAACCTCGACGACGCCCTGGCCTGCAAATGGCCCGCATGAACGGGGCAAGTGGTCGTCTGCCGCCCCTTCGGGGGTTCTTCAGCAGTCACGGAGTAGACAGACTCTGGGTTCTCCTCGCGGTCGCAGCCTGGGGTTCAACCTTCGTCGCCACCAGCTGGACGCTGCCGCGTTGGGCCGATACCCATGGCCCCAACGTGTTTCCACTTGAGAACCTCGGCGTAGCCATGCTGGCGGTGGCCGCCTCGGTCCATGCCGCGGTCCTTTTCAGCGGTGTCGAGTGGATGCACGCCACGTCAGCTCGGAGCCGGGCGTGGCTGCGGACGCTATGGTGGGCCACTCACGCGGCCGTTGGCCTGGTGGCTGCCGCCGTCCTCGGAAAGCTAGCCATGTCCGATGTCCAGACTGGGCAGATCCCCGGCATCTGGCTGGTCATGTACCTCCTCGCGACGATCGGGCTCTGCGCCGGCGGTCGCGCCGCAGCCGCGGCCGTCCCGTTCATCAGTGTGGTGATGCTAAGCGCAACGTCCACAGTGCCCTGGCGATACAACATCTACTTCAACCCAGACTGCGCCCCCCTGCTATTGCAGGTCATCGCGGTCCTGACTCCAGTCGGGCTGTACTGCTACCTCAAAGTTGTCACGGACTTGAGCTAGGCCGCCTCCAGATAGTCGACGAAATTTCCCCAGAAGACGAGGACGCTTGAGGATGGGGCCCAATACCCGGCGGATGATCAAGTAGTCGACCGCTTGACGCAGAGCGCTCGTTGTGCGCCTCCGCCCAAATGCCGGGCAAGACTTCGCAGCGCGCCGGGCGCTGACAGGTGGAGCACATCATCCTCGAGGCAATCGCCTACGCCCCCGACGAGGCCGAGTCCGCGGGAAACGTCGCTATTGGCGCGAGTCGCCCGTTCGCCGGCGTGGCGAACAGTGAATGTAGGAAAGGACGTCCGGGAAGTCCTGACGCGCGAGAGGGTCGGGATCTCTATCGTGGTGCTATGGACACCACTGAGCAGATCTTTGCTACTGGTGCGTCTGCCACCACCTTGTGGGCCCTTAGCTGGGAAGGCACAGTCGCTGATGTGGTCACCTGGCTGCGCCTCACCACCTCGAATGGGGCCACGCACAAGGGCGGCTACGGGGGCCCGTCGCTAAATCCTGGCTCGCCGGTGTCCGTGTACACCGGGAGTTCGGACAAGACCCCCAACGGCGCCATCCTTCGGGTGTCGAGTGATGTAACAGACCTGAAGGTCTCGACCTCAGACGGGGCCACGCAGTCAGTGCAACTTGTGAGACATCCCATCCACAAGAACGCGCTCGTAGCGGCGCTGGTGTATCCCCACGGAACAAGGATCACCTCGATGAACGTCTCAGACACGACCGGGCAGCACGAGGTAGTCATGACACACCCCCAAGTCTGACACTTCCGCCAGAACGTCCGACGATCAGCGGAGTCGGTTACCGGATCTGGCGCCGAGCGGTAACGCCAAATTGGCGAACAGCGGTCGTTTGAGGTTGGTGTTCAAACGAATCGCCGATCGCCGATCGCCTACGCAGACGTGGTCTCAGAACCCCGAACGCGTTCCATTGCCCACTCGAATCCGTCATCCGGCAGGGACCACTCAAGGGTTGCCGAGTCAGTCATCAGCACGACGATGTGGTTGTCCGGTGTAAGTTTCCACAGCAGTTCTCGGCCGTGCGGTCGACGCTGCCGATCCGTGACCACAGCGCGCACCCGCACCGAGATGGGCGTCCTTCGCCCAAATTCGAGCCGGCCCGGGTGGACAAACGCACGGCTCTTGTTCCAACCACCCTTTAGGCCCTCTTGGCTGCCGGCGATCACACGTAGTCCGCACTGGATCTTGCCAGACTCGCGCCCGCGCCGACTGATCCAAGCTTCGCCCCGCATCACCCCTATGCAATTGACGATGAAGTCAAGGATCAATCCCATGGACCGCAGTATGACGGACAACGCATAGAGCCCAGGCATGGAGCCGGCAATTACCGGATCTGGCGCTGGTCGCGCATGCGATCGTGCCGAGTTTTAGATTTGCCTACTCGGCC
>JBDTOA010000033.1:0-13930 GCA_039933475.1 Dermatophilaceae bacterium | reverse complement strand
TCCTCCGGGTTTCGCTCTGCCTCTGCGCCCACTACCGCCCACTACCGCCCACTACACCGAGGCGCCGTGACGGGCAGCACCGTCGCCGGAGCCGGCGAGGCGCGCCAGGCTCACCGCCCGGTGGCGCAGCAGGCTCCTGTCGATCGGCCGCTTCGCGAGCGGCACGCCCGGCCGGGTCCGGGACACGCGCACCCGCAGCGCGAGCGGCCGGATGGTGCAACGGACGGGCGTGGGCATTCGTACTGCCTCACCGTCGATGCCAACGGAGATCTCGGGGGCATCCGACTCCACGACCACCTCGCGGGCCTCTAGCCTTCGCAGTCCCCGGGCTCGCCGGCCACGGAGCAGGCCGGCCGCCTGTGCTGCGCTGTCGACCGTGACCGCTACGACCCCCAGCGTGCCGGTATCCAGCCGCGCCCGGCGGCCAAGTCCGGCCAGGTCGTCGAGCTCGTACGGGTTGTTGCTGACCAGCAGTGCCTTTGGCCCCCTGATCACCACCTCGCCGTCGATCCGGACAACCAGCTCGGGGCCTCGCTCACCCGAGAGCAGGTCCGGCAGCATCTGAAGCGTCGTCCCGCCCTTGTCGTCGCGGTAAGCAGGGCTCTGCACGACCTCCGCATAGGCGCCGAACGAGGCGTTGTTGACGAAGGTTCGACCGCCGATCACCCCGAGGTCCAGCGACATCTCGAGCCCGTCGGTAAGGGCTTCGAGGTCCGCGTCGGGGTGATCCCGGTCCAGGCCGAGGTCCATGGCGAAATGGTTCCGGGTCCCCGCAGAGACAACGAGGAACGGGAGGTCGTTCTCGGCTGCGATGCCGGCGACCAGCGCTTGAGTGCCGTCGCCGCCGGCAACACCGAGCAGGTCGGCCCCGTTGGTCACGGCCCGGCGTGCCAGCTCGGCCACGTCGACCGTCCCCGGGCCATCGAGCAGCGCCACCTCGGCGCCCAGTGCAATCGCAGTCTCGTCCAGCCTGAACTTCCCGACCTTGCCCCCACCCGATCTCGGGTTCATGATCAGGAACGGTCGGGTGGGGGGCGGCGACTGTCGTTCCGGCATACCTGCTGGCGGTCTGGTCATGACCAGCGCGGCTCTGGCTGCACCAACAGAAGTCGCGGCCAGCAGCAGCACCAGGGCGACCGCCCAGAGCAGGTCCTGCGAGATGTAGAGCCCGATCACGACGAGCGGAGAGATGAGCGCCAAGGCAGCGGAAAGCCACCGCAGCACGCCGCGTCTGCTCAGGAACCACCAGGCTCCCGCGAGCGTCAGTCCCAGCCCGAGCACTCCCACGGTCAGCACAGCCACGCTCTTACGCCCACCGACAAGGAGCACCACCACGGCCGCAAGCGCCGCGACGAAGGCGAGCCGGGCCAGCCAACGCTGGGATGCGGTAACTGACGTCGACGGTGCCGCGTCTCCAGCCACTCTTCCTCCCTGACCAGGGCGATCTGGCGCGCGGGGCCCCCTGGCGCCGCGATCTCGGCTCGAGTATCCATGCCGTTTCCTGCCCTGCGCATCGCCCGTTCCGGATGATGTCTCGGTGCGGTGACAAGACCCAAGCTGCCCGGAGCTTGCGTGGCTCGCACCTGTCCCGGAGGCGAAGTCATGCCCCCCTTGGCCAGCTCGGAAGCCGCCGGCGCCGGTCGCGTCGGAGATCTCGCCCCCAGTGGATGAGGCGCGACCTACCGGCAGGCGGATTGTCTGAAAGGCAACAGATCACGAAGGTCCGGGCTGGCATCGTCGGCCCGCGCCCGCACGACCAGAAGAATCAGTCACGCGATCAGGAAAGAGGAGCCGTGAGGGAGCCATTCAAGGGCAAGGTCAACGTCGACATCCGGGACTCTGTGCCGGACTGGACACCGTTCGAGCCGCCCAAAGCGCCCGATGGCGCGCCCAGCGTCGTCTACATCGTCCTTGACGACGTCGGGTACTCGGCGATGTCCTGCTACGGCGGGCCGATCGACACGCCCAACATCGACAAGATCGCCGCGGACGGCGTGCGCTACAAGCAGTGGCACACGACCGCGCTCTGCTCGCCCACCCGATCGTGCCTGCTGACGGGGCGCAACCACACGCGCAACTCCATGGCGTGCATCACTGAGGCAGCCATCGGGTTCCCCAACGCGAGCGGCACGATCCCGCCGGAGAACGGCACGCTGGGGGAGATCCTCGGCGAGCTGGGCTGGAACACCTACATGGTGGGCAAGTGGCACCTCTGCCCCGACGACGAGATGAACCTCGCGTCGACCCGCCGCAACTGGCCGAGCGGGCGGGGCTTCGAACGGTGGTACGGCTTCCTGGGCGCTGAGACGAACCAGTGGTACCCCGACCTCGTCTACGACAACCACACCGTCGACCAGCCCAGAAGTCCCGAGGAGGGCTACCACCTCACCGAGGACCTGACCGACAAGGCGATCGAGTTCATCAGGGACGCCAAGGCGATCGCGCCCGAGAAGCCGTTCTTCCTGTACTACGCGCCGGGCGCCTGCCACGCGCCGCACCACGCCCCGCAGGCATGGATCGAGAAGTACAAGGGCCGCTTCGACCAGGGCTACGAGGCAATGCGCGAGGAGACGCTCGCCCGCCAGGTGAAGATGGGCATCGTTCCCTCCGGCTCCGAGCTTCCCGCCATCAACCCCATCGGTACGCCGGAGACTCGCAGCGGCCCTGACAACAAGCCCTTCCCGATGATGGACACGACCCGACCCTGGGCCTCCCTCTCGGACAAGGAGAAGGAGCTGTTCGTCCGGATGGCCGAGGTGTATGCCGGGTTCCTCGGTCACGCCGACCACGAGATCGGGCGACTGCTTGGCTTCCTGGAGGAGTTTGGCTGGCGGGAGAACACCCTCGTCATGGTCGTCTCCGACAATGGCGCCTCGGGCGAGGGCGGGCCGAACGGCTCGGTGAACGAGATGAAGTTTGCCAACGGCCTTCCGGACAACATCGAGGACAACCTGCCTCTTCTTGACGAGCTGGGCAGTCCGCGGACGTACAACCACTACCCGAACGGCTGGGCGATGGCCTTCAACACGCCGTTCAAGATGTGGAAGCGGTACGAGTTCAACGGCGGTACTGCCGACCCCTGCATCATCTCCTGGCCCGCAGGCATGAAGGCGCGCGGTGAGCTGCGCGACCAGTACCACCACGCCATTGACCTGGTCCCAACGGTGCTGGACGTTCTCGGCGTCGAGGCGCCGCCGGCGCTCAAGGGCCACGTGCAGAGCGACTTCGACGGCGTGAGCATGCGGTACAGCTTCGACGACGCCTCGGCTCCGACCACCCGGGCTACCCAGTTCTTCTCGATGCTTGGCTCGCGGGGGATCTGGCACGACGGCTGGAAGGCCGTCACCAACCACCCGACGATCGCCGGATGGAGCAACTTCAACGACGACGAGTGGGAGCTGTACCACACCGACGTCGACCGGTCCGAGCTGAACAACCTGGCCGAGCAGCACCCTGACAAGCTGCGCGAGCTGGTGAACCTCTGGTTCTCCGAGGCTGGTGCAAACGGTGCCTTCCCGCTCGACGACCGTTCCGCCCTGGAGATCATGGTCACGCCGCGTCCGGTGCTGACGCAGCCGCGCAAGCGCTACGTCTACTTCCCCGATGCTGCCGAGGTCCCGGAGTCCCAGGCGGTCAACGTCCGCAACCGGTCCTACTCGATCGGCGCGCTCGTCGACATCCCGGCGCCCGGCGCCCAGGGCGTCCTCTTTGCCCATGGCTCGCCGTTCGGCGGACATGCCCTGTACGTGAGGGACAACCGGCTGACCTATGTCTACAACTTCGTCGGGATGGCGGAGCAGAGGATCGTGGCCACCGCGGACATCCCGATCGGCGAGAAGCTGATCCTGTCGGCCGCCTTCGACAAGGACGCCGAGGACCCGCCCGGTGTAGCGACCGGCGTCCTCTCGCTCTGGCACGGGGATGTCAAGGTGGGCGAGGGGCGGATCAAGACCCAGCCCGGCAAGTTCATGATCGCCGGCGAGGGCCTGTGTATAGGGCGTGACAGTGGCGCCGGCGTCACCAGCGACTACCCGGGCGAGCTGCCCTGGCGTTTCACCGGCGGGACGATCGCCCGGGTCGCGGTCGACGTCAGCGGCGAGTACTACATCGACCTCGAACGTGAAGCAGTCGCCATGATGATGCGCGAGTAGGACAGCCCACCCTTTCGGCGCCCGGGAGCATCCGCTCCCGGGCGCCGACCGGCGTCAAGGGCCCGGGCGCTGTTTTCGGGCTTCACGGTGGGCTGCGTCCGGTCTTTCAGATCATCTAGGGGCGGGTCGCCTGGTCGCTACGGAAGGCGTCGAGCGCTTCGGCAAGGCTGTCGTGCAGGTGGTCGGTCCCGATCCGGTCCAGCAGGTCGTAGGCCCGAAGGGTGTCGACCAGGCCCGTGTCGGCGCCTGAGAGCGCGAAGGTGACGTGGCGCGCCTCCAGGAAGTCCAGCAGCCCGGCGATCGACACCCCGGCCGAGTAGTCGATGTCATCGACCGACTTGGCGTCCAGGATGAGCCAGCGGACGGGGTCGGGTGCCTTGTCCACCAGGGTCTCGACGTCGTCCACGAACCGGTTGGCGTTGGCGTAGAAGAGGTCGGAGTCGTACCGGAAGATGACCAGCCCGGGGGCGCTCTGGGTGCCCGGGACCGCCGGCGTGTAGCTTTCCTCACCGGTCGGCGATACGGAGGTGACGTAGTCCTTGGGGTTGTAGTGGCGCCGGATGACCTCGAGGATCGACACGACGATCGCCAGGATGATGCCCTGCTCGACGCCGACCGCGCAGACAACCACTGCGGTCACCAGCGCGATGAAGAACTCGCTGCGTCGGCGAGCGGCGATCCGTCGCAGGCCGAGAACGTCGATCAGGTCGATGCCGATCAGGAACACGATGGCTCCCAGGACGGCCTTCGGCATGTCGGTCAGCGCGGCGGTGAAGAAGAGCACCACCAGCAGGACAATCCCTGACATGGTCAGGTTGGCCAGCTGGGTCTTGCCCTTCTGCTCGTCCAGGATCTGGGTCTTGGTCGGACTCCCGTTGACCACGAAGGTCCCGGACAGGCCGGCGGCCAGGTTTGCGCCAGCCAGTCCCACGATGTCGCGGTTCACATCCACGTTCTGGCCGTGCTTCATCGCGAAGCTCCGCGAGGTTGCCGCGCTCTGGGCGATGATGAGGATGAAGCAGGAGAACGCGATCCCCACGCAGGTTGCCAGGTTGCTCATGCTGATGCCCTGCGGCAGCCCGATCGGCGGGAAGCCGCCCTTTACCGAGCCGACCACCGCGACGCCGTGCGTCGATGCAGAGGTCGCGGCGGACAGGATGATGAGCAGCACCACGGCGACGATTGCCCCAGGAACCTTTGGCGCGAAGCGTTTGAAGCCCAGGATGATGACCAGTGTGGCTACGGCGTACCCGGTCGTCGCCCAGCTGAGCTGGTCAAGATGGGTGACCAGGTCCCACTGCTGTTGCAGCCAGGTCCCCGACCCCTTGGGGATGCCGAGCATGCTTGGCAGCTGACCGGAGAACACCTGAACACCCACTCCGGTGAGGAACCCGATCAGCACTGAGGCCGACAGGAAGTCGCCCAGGAAACCAAGCCTCAGCACTCGCGCCACGATCAGCAGGACGCCGCAGATGAGGGCGATGAAGCTGGTGTAGGCGAGCCACTCCGGCGAGTTCGGGGTGACCCCGGCGATCGCCGCCCCTCCCAGCCCGGCAGCCAGGATGGCAGCCGTTGCAGAGTCCGCCCCGACCACCAGAAGTCGTGAGGCTCCGAGCAGGCCGAAGAAGATCGTGGGGAAGATGACGGTGTACAGGCCGGTCACGATCGGGGTCTGCGCGATCGAGGTGTACCCCATGGTCTCCGGTATCGCGACGGCCGACAGGGTCGCCCCCGCCACGAGGTCGGTGACCAGCCAGGACCGCTTGTAGGCGCGTAGCCATGGCGGGATCAGGTCCTTCAAAGCCGTTGCCATCTCTGCCTCCTGGGTCGTTCCCGCCCGCCGGGCGTCCTTGTTTGTAGGCACGCGGCAACCACCCCAGCGGATGATCGAGGCACGTGGCCGGTCTGCTGACCTTCCGACACCGGGCGCTGTAGCCACGTCACCCTCAGCGGATGACGTGGCCGCGCGGGCGGCGAGGTTATCTTTCCGATGGACCACCGTTGTAACCGAGGAGGGCAGGAGTCATGACCGACGACCAGGTAGAGGTGTTCGTGGCCGCGTTCGGCAACGAGACGCAGGCAGGCGAGGCGCTCAGGGACTTCCGGGCGATGGACCGCGAGGGGTCGATCGACCTGCTCGACGCGGTCGTCATCGTTCATGGCGCCGACGGGAAGGTCCGTTTCGAGGAGACGGCGGACCCCAGTGGCAAGAAGTGGGCCAAACGAGGCGCCATTGCGGGGGGCCTGGTCGGGCTGATCTTCCCTCCGAGCATCTTGGTCGGCGCCGTCGTCGGCGGCGCGGGTGGCGGGGTCTGGGGCAAGATCCGCGACAAGGGTTTCAAGGACAACGATCTGAAGGAGATCGGCGAGAGCCTCGAGCCTGGAACGTCGGCCATCATCGCTATCGCCGAGGACCGGGTCGTCGAGCGTCTCGAGAAGGGCATCGAGGGTTACCGCAAGATCGCCCGCCATGCCGTCAGCGCAGAGGCAGCGGCGACGATCGAGGCCGAGATCGACGAGGCGCCGGGCGAGTGATCGTCCCGGCCTAAGTGGAGCCGTCATGGGTCCGGGCCCGCGACCGGGTGGAGGGGGTCCGGGCCCGCGTGGAGGGAACGGTTGTCTGGCGCGTGTGGGAGCGCATGCTCGAGATCGAGTTCGTCGATCGCTCGGTCGCGCTGGCGGGCAAGGCCTTCGTCGCCTTCTTCCCGTTGGTGATAGTCGTCGCGGCGTTCATGCCGAAGAACATCCAGTCGTCCATCCTCACCACCGTGACCCACCGGCTCGGAATCCAGGGAGCGGCGCTGTCCACGGTAAGAGAGGCCTTCGCTTCCACCACTGACATCCGCCGGGCCACGGGGATCCTCGGTCTCCTGCTCACCTTCTTCTTTGCGACCTCGTTCACGACTGCACTCCAGCGCATCTACCTCAGGACCTGGCGGCGGTCGGCCGACTCCGACTTTCGTGAGTACGTACGGGGGCTGGCCTGGCTGGCAGTGGTGCTGGCCTTCATGGGGCTCCTGGGCGGGGCCCGAGGGCTGTCGGGCGACGGCGTCGGCGCCGGGCTCTTCGTCATCTTCGCGCTCCTGGCGACCTCGGCGCTGTGGTGGTTCACCGCCTGGTTCATGCTCCAGGGCCAGGTGCGATGGCGGGTACTCATCCCAACGGGGCTGATCACCGGCCTTGCGGTATCTGGATACACGCTGTCCGCGACGCTCTGGATGCCTGTGCTCGTCACCCGCAACCAGGACCAGTACGGGTTCTTCGGTGTGGCGCTCGCGCTCGTGACCTGGATGTCGGGCGCGGCGGTCTGCATCCTGGTTGGTGCCTGTGCCGGGCCGGCCCTGGCGGAGGACGAAGGGCCGATCGGGTCCCTGATCCGCGGTCGCAAGGCCGGGCTTCTGGTCGAGGGCGCGCCACCACCACAGCCTCCTCCCTCGACCGCACCCCGCCTGCGCGACGCCTTCCGACCCCTGGACGACCAAGAGCCGCCGTAGTCGCCGGGTGCCGAGTGTCACCCGCAGATGATGAGGCCTCCTGGTTGACGGGGAACGAAAATGGCACGATGCCGACCGTTGACCTCGGGTTCCCGCGCCCAGCCGGGCCACCTCGTCCCGGCGACGTCGTAGGAGCGCCACCCTCCTTCCACGTGCTCAGCAAGCCGACGGGGGCGATCTGCAACCTGGACTGTTCCTACTGCTTCTTCCTGTCCAAGGAGGAGCTGTACCCGGGCAGCGCCTTCCGGATGGGCGACGACCTGCTTCGTGAGTACCTTCGCCAGCTCCTGGAGTCGCACCGTACCCCCGACGTGACTGTGGCCTGGCAAGGTGGCGAACCGACAATGATGGGCCTGGACTTCTTCCGCCGAGCGGTGGAGCTGGTCAGCGAGCTCGCCCAGCCTGGCCAGCGGGTCGAGCACACGATGCAGACGAATGGGACCCTCATCGACGACGAGTGGGCGCTCTTCCTGGCCGAGCATGACTTCCTGGTCGGTATCTCGATCGACGGCCCACGTGAGCTGCACGACGCCTACCGTGTGGACAAGGGTGGCAAGCCGTCCTTCGACCGGGTGATTCGCGGTCTGGACAGGCTGAAGGCGCACGGGGTTCGCTGGAACGTCCTGACCACGGTGCACCGGGCAAACGAGGAGCACGGGGTCCACGTCTACCGGTTCCTGCGCGACGACCTCGGCGCAGAGTTCATCCAGCTCATCCCTATCGTCGAAAGACCCTCACCCGGCGGCATCCCGACCGGCGACATGGTGACGGATCGCTCTGCCTCGCCGGCCGGCTACGGCAGGTTCCTCGTCGAGATCTTTGATGAGTGGGTGCGCCGGGACGTCGGCCGGGTCTACGTGCAGATGTTCGACTCCACCCTTGCCAGCTTCGTCGGCGTCCCCGGTTCGCTCTGCGTCCACAGCGAGACGTGTGGCACCGCCCTGGCTCTCGAGCACAACGGGGACCTGTACTCGTGCGACCATTTCGTCGAGCCAGAACACCTCCTGGGCAACATCCGCGAGCACCACATGCTCGAGCTGGTGGCCTCGCCCCAGCAGCAGGCATTCGGCAACGCCAAGCGCGACTCTCTGCCCGCATTCTGTCGGGAGTGCGACGTCCGGTTCGCCTGCCACGGGGGCTGCCCGAAGGACCGCTTCATGAGCACGCCGGACGGCGAGCCAGGGCTTCACTACCTGTGCCCCAGCTACAAGAACTTCTTCCGCCATGTCGATGCCCCCATGCGGGTGATGGCCTCTGCCCTTCGGTCCGGCGGGGATGCTGACCAGGTCATGGCCTGGTACGAAGGCCGCGACGAGCGGGACGTCAGGGACCAGCCCGCCTCGGCCTGAACGGCCGCGAGCGCTAACGCGGTCATCCCCGAGGGATGATCCGCCTCCCGTGAAAGCAGTCAAGGGTGAGTTCTGACGCTGCCAGCGAGGTGGCGCGAGACAAGGAGAATCACCATGGCGACCCTGACCGTGTGGAAGTTCCCGACAACAGGTGGAGCAACTGAGGCCGAAGAGACGCTCGAGAGGCTTCAGAAACAAGAGCTGATCGTGGTGCAGGACGCCGCGGTCGTCTACTGGCCCGAGGGTGCCAAGAAGCCCAAGACCCAGCAGGCGAACAACCTCAAAGCTGCAGGGGCGCTCGGCGGCTCGTTCTGGGGCCTGCTCTTCGGCATCCTCTTCTTCGTGCCGTTCCTTGGTCTGGCAGTCGGTGCCGCGATGGGTGCCCTTGCCGGTTCGATGTCGGACGTGGGGATCGACGACGACTTCATCCGTACCGTGCGCGACGAGATCACCCCCGGGACCTCAGCATTGTTCGTCATGACTTCGGAAGCTGTTGTCGACAAGGTCCACGAGGCCTTCGAGGGGCAGCCGATGCAGCTCGTGAAGACGAACCTCTCGCACGACCAGGAGGCCAAGCTTCGCGAGGTGTTCGGCGACTGAACTGAGGCGACTGAACTGAGGCGACTGAACAGGGGCAACCGGTGAGCGGGTGGGCTAGTCCGGTCCCGTTCCCTGCTGGTCGTCCCTGCTCTGCAGCCCTGTCTGGACGGCGCCAACGATCACCTTGGCCACGATGCCGACCAGGAACAGGTCGCCGATCATCTGGACCATGACCAGGGCGCGAGTCCCCTGCAGGACAGGGGTGATGTCACCGAACCCAACAGTGGAAAGCACCGTCACCGTGAAGTACAACGAGTCGGTGCGGGTCAGGTCTTCGGAGAACGCGCCGGGGACGTTGGCCGACGTCACGAAGTAGGACGTGGCGAAGATGATGATGAACAGCGGGAGGGTGACGGCGAGCGCCTCGATGGCGCGCAGGAGCGGGTAGCTCGCCGTTCGGATCTTCTGGACCTGCCAGACGAGCAGGCCCGCCACGACGACCAGCCCTCCCGCAAGGCTGAGGACGACGCGTCCGCTCAGGCGCCCGTCGAACGGCAGCAGGTAGTAGAGAAGAAAGAGGGCCACGGCACTCAGCGTGGGACGGACAAAGGCGCGCAGCAGCAGCCTGCGGCGCTGGCGGGCTGGCAGATCGGCATACTCCCGCTGGCTCAACGGTCACGTCCAGCCGGGGACGGCTGCCCAACCGGTCGGCTCGGGATCGGCCGGGTGAAGAACAGAGCCAGCAAAGCGGTCAACGCGAGGAAGGCGATGGCGGAGCGCAGGCCCGCCACCCGCGCCTCCTTGTTGACCTCCAGCGCGGCCGCAGCGACATCTGGGGCGGCGCCGGCTTTCACGAGCGCAGCCTGCAGATCGGCGTCGGACGTGAAGGGCACGCCGCTGGCAAGCTGGATGCTGGCCTGGGACGAGACTTCCTGGGGGATGGCCGGGTTGTCCTCGATACCCGCCAGGAAGGCGGTGCTCAACGCCGCGATCAGGATCGACCCTGCCAGTGCCGTGCCCAGGGCCGCGCCGAGGTTCGTCGCCGTGTTCTGCAGGCCCCCCACTTCTGGGCTTTGCTCGTCAGGGACCGCGGAGACGGTCACCGCGCCGAGCTGCGAGGCCAGGGCACCCACACCGAGGCCGGCGAGCAGCAGCGGAACGGTGACGATCTTCGCGGTCGCATCCACGTCGAGGGCGGCGAGCAGGACCGCCAGACCCGCGAACATGGCGAGCAGCCCGAGCCGGACCACGCGACGAGGTGACGCCTGCGGGAACACCTTCGGCACCCCGACCGCAGCGAGCAACAAGGTGATGGAGAGTGGCAGGATGCGGACGCCCGTCTCGAGCGCGGTCAACCCCAGCGACACCGAAAGGAACAGCGGGATCGTGAAGAAGAGCCCCGCCTGCACGAGGTACTGGAAGAAGAACATGACCAGCCCGCCGGTCATCTGGCGGTGGGCGAAGATCGCGGCCCGCACCAGCGGCTCGCGGCCGGCGGCCTCGACATGCGCCTCCCACTCGAAGAAGGCCCAGATCGTCAGCAGACCGGCCAGGAGGAGCCAGAGCGTCGGGGAGACGCCCCACAACGAAGGGCCCCCTGGTTTGGGCCGTACCCAGCCCCACTCGGCCGACCGCAGCACACCGAAGACGGCCAGGCCCAGCCCGGCTGCGGTGAGGACGGCGCCGACCACGTCAAGGGGCACGCGGGCCACCGGTGGCGTGTCGTTGACGCGGCGCGCGAGGACAAGGATCACCAGGACGATCACCACCTCCCCGGCGAACACCCACCGCCAGGAGAAGTACGTGGTTGCGACTCCGCCGATCAGGGGACCGACGGCCACGGCGACGGCCCCGGCACCCATGACGAGCCCGTAGGCCGCTGGTCGGCCTTTTGGTGGGAAGTTTGCCGCGACGAGTGCCACGATCGCGGGCATGATCAGCGCCGCGCCGATCCCCTCGAGCACTGACCAGCCCAGGATGAGAACGGGCAGGTTCGGCGCCAGGGCCGTCGTCAGGGAGCCCATGCCGTAGATCACGCACCCGACCATGAAGGCGCGCCTTCGGCCGACCATCGAGCCGATCTTGCCTCCGGTGATCATCAGCATCGCCATGACCAGCGTGTAGAGCGTGATGGCGGACTGGATCCCGGTCACCGTCGTGCCGATGTCCTTGGCGACCGTTGCGATCGCAACGTTCATGACCGAGCTGTCCAGGGTCATCAGGAACTGACCAGCCGCCAGGGTGACCAACACCGTGCGTGCCGGTTGGCCCGTGCGCGCCTCGGCAGTGGTGGTCATCGTCGGCCCTTCGTCGCGTCGCCTCAAGGTCTCCGACTCACCACCACCGGCGCATCATCCCTTGTAGGTGACACCAGCCTGGGGTGGAAGCGGCCGTCTCCCGGTTGTCCAGTCATAGAGCACGGAGGTCCGCAGCACGCTGTCCTGCAGCGACCGGTTCGTCGAGCTGACGACGGCCCAGAACAACCCGATGGGCAGCGCAACGCAGAACGCCGCCCGGGCCACCACTGCGGGCCACCGCAACTGCTCACCCCGGGAGCCGACCACGCGCAGCGCCAGCAGGTGGTCCCCGTAGGTCCGCCCGGTCGTGGCCCACGAGAGGGCGAAGTAGGCGAACAGGATGACCGCGAAGAAGGCAAGCACCGCCAGGAAGGAGGGCGTCGGGAAGGTGAAACGTGTCGGCGCGACCAAGAACTTGAACGCACACCAGGTGGCATACCCGCCGGCGAGCACGATTGCTACCACTGCAAAGTCGACGATGTTCGCTGCGGTCCGGGTCACGATACCTGCGCGCTTCCCCTGGAGCACACGAGCCTCGCGAGGCACCAGATCGACCATGCGTGGTGGCGGGCCCACGCCGGCCCTGCTCATCTCTGCTGCCCCCTCTGGTGGTCAGTTGTTTCATCCGCCGAGGCTGGGTGCTCCTGTGCATCTTCGGTGCGTCGATGGCGACGCCGATGCAGAATACGGTCGACGGCGCGCCCCACAGCGAGGTCCGCATCAGCTCCCTGCATCCTCAGCCCCCGGACGGCGCCGGAGGCGACAGAGCCGGTGGATTCTCGGATGATCTCTGGTAGGTCGATGCCCGCCACGACGTACTCGGCGACGCCGATGAGGTCGACCTGCTGAAGGACAACCTCGGTGAGGTCGACGCGCTTGAGGGCGGCGTCCACGACGCGACCGAGGTCCACCTGGTCGACAACAACGGCGGTCAGGTCGAGGCGTCGCAGGAGGCTGGAGGCCACCCGCTCGAGGTCGACCCTGTCCAGGACCAGCTGGGTCAGGTCGATCTGCTCGAGCGCGACAGACACGAGCCGGGCGAGATCCACCCGCTCCAGCACCTCGACGGCTATCGACTCGAGGTCGAGGCGCCGCACGATGTCGGTGATGAGGGCATCGAGATTCGCGTGATCGAGGGCGACTGCGACCACCCGCTGCAGGTCCACCTGAGCCAGGGCGGCGTCCACGGCTCCAGGAACCGCAGTGGACGACCAACGCCCGAGCGCGCGCACCGTCTCCGGCCGATCGCGCTGCCACCTATCGATCACCCGCTGTACTGCGTACTCCGGCTGGAGTCGTTGCGGCACCAAGGGCGGACGCAGGGTGAGACCCAGGACCGGTGCCGCGACCCTGGCCCCTGCGGCGGCCAGCCGACCGGACAGCTGCGCCGCGCCCCATGCACTACCCACGAGCAGGTCAGCGACGTCCGAAGCCGTCATCCCTGGATTGCTCTCGCGCTCTTCTGCCGCAGTAGCCTCCCCGAGGGTTCGCAAGGCGACTCCCAGTGCGAGCGACAGGATCCCGAAGCCGGCCCGAACGCCTTGGGCGACCACGTCTGCGACATCTGCGGACGACGGGTACCGATCCCGAACGACAAGAGGGTGACGGTCCAGCCTTGCCGTCATGAGCTCTCACCCTCCTGCTCGCACAACTGAAGACTGATCTGAGCGCGCTTCCGCAGCGTCATCCCGAGCGGGTGATTGCGCCGCCTAGGCTTGGACCCCGCCGAACAGATGGAGACACGATGAGCATGGGCACGAGGACCGCCCCCCAGATCCCTGCGCTGCACGTTGCCGACCGTCACGACCTGATCCGGGTGAGGGGCGCACGCGTCAACAACCTCAAGGACGTCAGCATCGAGATCCCGAAGCGCCGGCTGACGGTGTTCACCGGCGTCTCCGGCTCGGGCAAGAGCTCGTTGGTGTTCGGCACGATCGCGGCGGAGTCGCAGCGGATGATCAACGAGACCTACAGCGCCTTCGTCCAGGGCTTCATGCCGACGCTGGCCAGGCCCGACGTCGACGTGCTCGACGGGCTGACGACGGCGATCATCGTCGACCAGGAGCGGATGGGCGCCAACTCCCGCTCCACGGTCGGCA
>JBDTOA010000032.1:0-14016 GCA_039933475.1 Dermatophilaceae bacterium | reverse complement strand
GCCGTCAAGAGAACGGGTAGAGGCGCTTGGGCAGCTTCGGCGCGAGGCTACTTGTGGGTGTGCAGCGCCAACGTGGGGGATGCGATCCACGAGCCGTCGGTCGACTGGACGACGGTCCGGTAGTAGTTCACCGGGACGGTCGCCCTGATCGTGAACGAGTAGGTCCCGGCGGCTGAGACCTTCGTGGTTGCCCAGGTGTGCCATGCCCCCGAGTAGTACCCCTGCCGATACACCAGCTTTCCGGCCAGGGAACGGGAGGTGGCCCCGCGGAGATACGTGGCCGTGGCTGATCTGACGTTCGATGAGGACAGTGCCGCGGTGATCCGAAGTGATGTCGAGGCCGGTGCCGGGGCGTAGCGGGCCATTGCCCGTAGCGCGGCCGGGCTGCCGTTGAACACGCTCATGTCCAACGGACGACTGGCACCGGGCAGCGACGCCTTCTTGCTGTACTGCCAGAAGGTGTAGCTGTTCCAGCCGCCGACGACCTCGGGTGTGCTGGGGGCGTAGCTGGCCAGCCACAGCGGGTACGCGGTGAAGCTGTGCGAGTTCCCCATCTTCTGCTTCCAGAAGTGCCCGTAGGTATAGACGATGGGGGTGCGCCCGGTCAGCGCCTTTGCCCGGTCCAGCCAGGTGTGGGTCCACAGCGAGAGCTGGGCAGGGTCCAGTGTCCCGGCAACCTCGATGTCCAGCACGGGGGGCAGGTCGCCCGCTGCGGCAAGGGTGCCGGCGTTCGAGACGAAGAACCTGGCCTCAGCGGCTGCATCCGCTTTGATCGCCGCGTTGGTCGTGCCGCTCGGCCTTGCGTAGTGGTAAGCCCCTCGGATCATGCCTGCTGCGTGGATGGCAGCGAAGTCGGAGGTGAAGGACGGGTTGAGGTAGGTCCCGCCCTCAGTGGCCTTGACGAAGGCAAACGACGAGCCGCCGGCCGCATGCACTGCAGACCAGCTGACGGCTCCGCCCCTGTCGTGGTTGTGACTTGAGACATCGGGGCCGATGACGGCGGCGTCTGCTGCTGCCGCTGTGGTGACCATCACTGCTGCGCCGAGGGCTGTGACAGCCAAAGTCCCCAGCAGGATCCGGGGCAGACGAGCTGTCCGGGAGACGAACGAACGGATCAGTCGACGCGAACCCTCAAGTCCTGACAGCTCCACTACCGCTCCCCCTTCAACCACCGAACGTGACCAGTAATGAAGGTTAGGGACCTGGCTGGCCCAGGTGTGGCCTTTGGCTGAACTCCGTCCGTTTGGTCCAGCCCAAGACGCCGAACGGATGAATCTGGCTGGTGGGCGACAAGGTGCCGATGGAGAAGCGCTAGATCGACCGCACCTGGTCTGCAACAGCCCGTGCCCCGGCTGCGCTCATGACGATCGTGTAGTGGTTGACGTCAGGCACCTCCCGGAGCTCGACCCCGGGCAGCTCTCGCTTCCAGCGCTCGATCTCGCCCTTGTCGTAGATGCCCGGGGTCTGGTTGAGCAGTCCGCGCGGTGCGGTCAGGAGCGTCACCGGCTGGGTCAGCCCGGCAAGTGCGGCCAGCACCGGCTCCGCGCCGAACAGCTCGATCGTGTCCTCCTTCACCGCCTCGAACGAGGCCGACGGGCGCAGCGTCGGCTCGGCGCCGGTCAGGTCGTAGCTGGCGTAGTCGGCGACGGCCTGGCTCCAGTGGCCCACGAACGCCGGATGCTTCTTCCAGAAGTCCAGGTAGGTCGGCCGATCCTTGAAGGTCATGGACAGACGCTGGGCCGCGGGACCGAGCGTGGCTTGGAGCAAGTCGCCCTCGGGGATGCCGGCCGGGACGGCCAGCGGAAGGCCGCCGTCGACCAGGAGGACCTTGCTGAACCGGTCCGGGTGCCGGTGGGCCGCAACCACGGCAACGAAACCCCCCATCGAGTGCCCGACGAGAATGGCCCGCGTCAGCTGCAAAGCCTCCATCACGGCCTCAAGATCCTCGGCATGCCGCGCCATCCCGTAGGGCCCGGGCAGCCCTGCGCTCCGACCACGGCCGCGCAGGTCTACGGCAACCAGACGCACCTCGGGCAGGGCCTGCGCAACCATGGCCCAGGACATGTGTGACGCGGTGATCCCGTGCACGGCGATGACGGTAGGCGCGGACGGGTCCTCCGGCGCCCACTCGCCGACCCGGAGAGCCCCACCTTCAACCGGGACGTCGTGGGTGCGGTACCCCAAGAGTCGCCCCGAAGTCCGCCCTCCGATCTGCACCGCGATCACTGCTCGACTTCCTGATCCCCCGGGGACCGGGTTCCGGGCGAGCCCTGAGGCCCTCCGGCCGCGCCGCTCGTCGTCCCCTGCACGCGGATCTGCCCGTTCACGACCTGGACGGCAATGGGTGGAAGCGGTGACGGTGGCGGTCCTTGCAGCACCTGCCCGTTGCGCGCGTCGTAGAGGCCGCCATGGCAGGGACAGAACAGCTCGGCCGTGGACTGCTCGAACCGCACGGTGCAACCAAGGTGCGTGCACACGGCAGAGAAGGCGACGAAGGTGTCGCCAGAGGGGTGCACCACCCAGGCGGGGTTGCCGTCCGCAGCAGTGAACGAGACGGCGCCCCCAACGGGCACGGCGGAGGCCGCGGCCACCACGATGTCCGGGGCGGGGGTCGAGGTGGCCGGTGACGGAGTGGACCCGACCGGACCAGCCGCTTGTGCCGTGGGGGTCGAGGACCGGCCCAGGACCCGACCGATGAGGGCCGTGATACCGCCGCCCAGCAGCGCGAGCGCACCGGCGCCTCCGACAGCTGCACCGCCAAGGACCATGGTGCGACGGCGCAGCTCCTGCTCCTGTCCTGCGGTCAGCGACTCGTGAACGGGAAAGACAGGGCATCCAGCCAGCCGCGTGCACTGCCCGTCCGGCGCGAGCCCGCATTTCTGGCCGCGGCCACAGAGCTTTCGCAGCCGGGGCACATCGATGGACACCGCGGTGGGTTCCGGGCCGAGCCGCAGGTCGCCTCGCGCCCGGTTCCGCAGCCAGCTGTCAACGCTGAGCCCGTTGGCGGCGCCGAAGGCGAACATCACCGACCAGGCGAACAGGAACACGATGTCGGCGCCGTAGTAGTAGGGAGTGGTGTTCCAGCTGACGGTGAGGAAGAACGTCAGGGACAGAAAGGCCCCGCCAGCCGCAGCAACCCTCGTCCACAACCCCAGCAGGGTCCCAAGGCCCACAGCCAGCTCGGCCAGGGCGATCGTCAGGCTCACCAGAGTCGGAGCGTGCGCCGACAGTGACAACATCGGCCCGATCGGGCTGCTGTCGCGCAGCCTCAGCATCTGGTGAACCGCCGAACCGGGGTTGTTCGGGTCGAGGTAGCCGGGGTCGGCCAGCTTCTGCAGGCTGGCATAGGTGAAGGTCACGCCAAGGAAGAGGCGCAACGGGAGGAGCATCCACTCGGGGCGGGTGCGTAGCCGTGACCACCCTGAGCGCGCCCACGTCCGATCCCCCAGGGTCATCCCTGAATTATGCCGTGACCCACCATGGCTTCGCATGGCTTCCCGCTTACCTGAGCCAGCGGGGCAATGGGCCGCCATCGGCCAGCGGCCCACGGGGTCAGCCCCCTTTGCGCCGCCCTCCTAAGACGTGATGGCAGCCCGTGCGCGAGCCAGGCGTACAGCGTTGGAGAGGGTCTGTATGTCGTACGCGCCGTGGTGGCGCCGGCCGTTGATGAAGAAGGTCGGCGTGCCCGAGACGCCGCCGAGGTCGGCGCTGTCGACGTCCTGGGCGACCCGGGCCGCGCCGTCGTGCTGGCGGAGGTCGTTGGTGAATCGCGCCACGTCGAGGCCGAGCTGTTCGGCATAACCCACCAGGTCCCGCGTGAGCAGTGCGCCCTGATGGTCGAGCAGCTGGTCGTGCATCTCCCAGAAGGCCCCTTGTCGCGACGCTGCCTCTGATGCCTCAGCCGCGAGCTGCGCGTGGGGATGGACGTCCCGAAGCGGAAGGTGTCGCCACACGTACCGGATGTCACCGAAGTCGGCGAGCAGCTCTCGGACGATCGGCTCGGCCTGACCGCAGAAGGGGCACTCGAAGTCGGCGTACTCCACGAGGGTGACCTGTGCCTCGCTGGGACCGCGGATGTGGTCGCGCTCCAGGTCCACCGGGTCCGCAAGGTCGACGATGGACTCCGCGGTGCCCAGCAGCGCACGGGCTCGCCGCGCCGGCGGTAGTGCCGCCGTGATGCGAAAGAGCACCCAGGTCAGCGCTGCGGCACCCAGGGCGGCGGTCAGGATGCCGAGCTTGGCTTCCTCGAGCTCGCGTCCGCGAAACGCCAGAACGGCAATGAGCAGGCTCACCGTGAAACCGATCCCTGCGATGGTGCCGCCTCCTGCGACCGCGGCCCAGCCAACTGGAGGTCGCAGCCGCCCTCGGGTCGCCCGCGTGACCAGCCAGGACCCGGCCAGGACCCCGACCGGCTTTCCGAGGACGTAGGCAACGATGATGCCAAGGGTGATCGGCGAGCGGTACGCCTGCGACAGGAAGCCTCCGTCGATGGAGATGCCGGCATTGGCCAGCGCGAACAGCGGGACGATCGCGTAGCTGGTCCACGGGTGGAACGCGTCCTGGAGCCGTTCGTTGGGTGAGACTGCCTGCCGCAGCCCGGCCCGGGCGGAGCGAGCGAGCTCTGGGGTGGGTTGCTCGCGGAAGTCGCGGAAACGGTCCGTGGCCCGTTCGAGGTCTTCGCGGCCGGCAGGGCTGGCGTAGGTCAGCAGCCCCATCGCAAGTCCCACGACCACCGGGTCGACCCCGGACTGGTGAAGGGCTACCCACGTGGCGATGACCATGGCGAGGTACACGATGCCCTGATGGACGTGCATCCGCTTCAGCACCAGGATTGCCGCGAACAGGGCGAAGGCGACCACGAGCGGTACGACGTTCAGCTCGCTGGTGTAGACCGTCGCGATAACGGCCAGTGCGACCAGGTCGTCGATCACCACCACGGTGAGCAAGAAGGCTCGTAGCCGTTCGGGGAACCGCGGGCCGATCAGTGCCAGCATGCCCAGAGCGAAGGCGGTGTCGGTTGACATGGCCACCCCCCAGCCGCGAGCCGAGGTCTCCCCCGCGTTGACCGCCAGGTAAAGCAGGACAGCGACGGTCATCCCGCTGATGCCGGCAGCCAGAGGCAGCACCACCCGGCGCCGCTCGCGCAGCTCGCCCATGTCGAGCTCGCGGCGGGCCTCGAGACCGACAACGAAGAAGAAGAACGTCATCAGGCCGCTGTTGACCCAGTCGAGCAGGCTCATCGTCACACCCGAGCCACCGACCAGCACCGAGAGCTCAGTCCCCCACACGGCGCGGTACGAGGCCCCGGCGATGTTCGCCCAGACCAGGGCCACGACGGTGGCCGCCAGCAGCACGGCGGCGCTACCGCTCTCGGTGCGCAAGAACCGGCTCAGCGGCGTCTCGTGCCGCCAGGTCCAGTCCGTGTTGCCAGAGGAGCTGCTGGCTGAGCTATCCGATGTCAGTGGGGGTCCAGCATCAGCCATGCGCGTGAACCTCCACCTCTCATCGTTCGCGGGCAACACCGTACGGCTCCATCATTCCGCTAAGAAAGGGGATTGCTCACTGTTAGCGCTTGGCCGTTCGGGCGCATTCCAGTGGACAGCCCGTCAAGGGCAATGAGTCGATTTGCCAATTCTTCCTACCTTTACCGCACATGTCTGCCAACCTTGTGGCCATGCGTGGGGGCGGGCATTCCTGGACGTTCGGCGGCACTCGTTCAGATAGGGGAATCGCGGACACATGGGTCGAGTACAGGTGTTGACGAGCACTCGGTGCGCAAGGTGACCTCGAACCCCGCCGGGCGACACAGTGACGGCCGCCGCATCACGGCGGTCTGGGTCGTCTTCGGGCTGATGGGCGTCTACCTGTCGGCCTACATCGGGGCCTTGCTGGCCGACGTCACCGACCAGCTGCCGATGTTCGGCGACTGGACAGTGAGTGCCTTCGAGGTGGTGGCCAGCCTCATGGCCATCGCCCGGGGCCTGACCCAAAGGCCCAGACGCGCGGTGCCCATGTTCATCGGGCTCGGGCTGCTCATGTGGGCGCTGGGCGACATCACGCTGATCCTGGAGTCACTGGGTGGTACTGCGCCCGCGACCCCTTCGCTGACCGACGTCTTCTACATCGGGTTCTTCCCGTTCACCTACGCGGGGCTCGTGATCTTCATGCGGGGGGAGGTCAGGAGGCTGTCCACCCCCAGCTGGCTGGACGGTGCCGTCGCCGGACTCGGAGCGGCAGCGCTGACCTCGGCATTCGTCTTCCCCCGGATAGTTCACCTGACGGGCGCGAGCCCGATGGCCGAGGTGGTGACCAACCTCGCGTATCCCGTTGGGGATGTGTTGCTGCTCGCCCTTGCCGTGGGCGGATCGACCGTGATGGCCGGCCGCCGAAAGGCGCCCTTCCTGCTTCTTGTGCTGGGGATCTTGATAAACGTCGTCGGTGACACGGCGAACCTCTTCGCGTCCTCACTGGGACGCCCGGGCTACGTCCTCGACGCGATCGCCTGGCCGGCGTCGATCTTTGTGATGTCGATGGCCGTCTGGCTGCGAGCCCGCCCGTCCGACCCCCTGAGGCTGCAGAAGCCGGGCACGTTCGTCATTCCAGGGCTCAGCTCCGCAGCCGCGCTGGTCGTTCTCTTCGTCGGGAACCTGCAGGAGACCAGCCGGGTCGCGCTCACCCTCGCCACGGCCACTCTCGTGCTCGCCGGGGTCCGGTTGGACCTGTCCGTCCGCGGGATGAGGGCTCTGAGCCTGGAACGCCGCCACCAGTCGATCACCGATGACCTCACCGGCCTGGGCAACCGGCGGCACCTGTCCACCGTGCTGGACGCCTTCTTCGCGGAGTCCGAGCAAGAGTCGGCAACGCCGCGTCACCTTGCTTTCCTGTTCCTCGACCTCAACAACTTCAAGCAGATCAACGACACGTTTGGCCATCCCGCTGGTGACCAGATGCTCGAGCAGCTGGGCCCGCGCCTGTCCTCCTGCCTGCGCGGGTCTGACCTGCTCATCCGGCTGGGGGGAGACGAGTTCGTCGTACTGCTCCTGGACGCTGACACCCATCACGCCGCAGCCGTGGCCCAGAGACTGACCGACGGGCTGGTGGAGCCCTTCATCCTTGAGACCACCCACTCGAGCATCTGCGCGACGATCGGCGCGAGCATCGGCATCGCCCTTGCTCCCTCAGACGCCACCGACGGTGCGGGCCTGCTTCACTGCGCGGATATTGCGATGTTCAGGGCCAAGCAGAGCGACACCCCGTTTGCCATCTACCACCCCGACCTCGACAGCTACGGAAACCGGCTGCTCCTCCTCGAGGAGCTACGGTCGGCCATCGACGCCCATCAGCTGGTGCTGCACTACCAGCCTCAGGTCGACCTGAGAACGGGCGAGATCACGGCGGTCGAGAGCCTGCTCCGCTGGGTACACCCCCAGCTCGGAGTCATCCCCCCCAACGAGTTCCTGCCGTTCGCCGAGGATGCCGGCCTCATGGGAGAGATCACCACCCTCGTGCTCACCGATGCTCTCGCCCAGAGCGCCGCCTGGAGAGCCAGCGGGAACCCGCTGTCGGTCTCAGTCAACATCTCGCCGACCAACCTTCTCGAGCCGGGTTTCACAGATCTCGTCCGCGACCTCCTGCACACCCACCGGGTGCCCGCCGGCGACCTGGTCCTGGAGATCACCGAGAACAGCGTCATCGCCGAGTTCGACCGGTCACAGCGCGTCATCCAGGGCCTGCGGGAGCTGGGTATCACCGTCTCCATCGACGACTTCGGCGCCGGTTTCACCTCGCTGGCCCATCTGAGCAGCCTGGCTGTCAAAGAGCTCAAGCTCGACATCACCTTCATTCGCAAGCTCACCGCACGAGACAACGAGCATGACCTTGACCTTGTCCGGGCGACCATTGACCTCGGCCACGCCCTGGGCCTGCGCATCGTCGCCGAGGGGATCGAGGACGCCGCCACGATGGATCTGCTCGCAGACCTCGGCTGCGACCTTGGCCAGGGATATTTCATCGGTCGACCCAAACAAGCCGGCCGTCTGGATCTCGCCCAACGGACGCCAGCAGCCAACCTGCGGGAAGCCTTGGTTGATGCGCGGCTTGGTGCAGGACTTGAGTGACAGGCCCCGCGGAAGCGCCTCAGTGGAATGAGGCGTCGGTCCTGAAGTCGAGGATGAACGGACCGGGCGCGTAGTCGTCGTGGCTGGTCAGCTGAACAGTGACCGTCTTTCCGGCCGGGACGTTCTGGACCGATCCTGCAAGGTTGGCCACTGCCGTGCCCTTCACGACCAAAGTGATGGTGAAGATTGCTGACCCCGCAGTGTGGCCGGTGTTCATGACTGTTGCCGAGCCGCCAAAGTCACCATCGCCGCCAGGTTTGGAAACGCTGGTGGCGGCAAGGAACCAGCCCTTGTCCGTCCGCTGGTCAGCGGCCGGCAACACCACGGAATGGTCACCGCCGGAGGACGCAGCCGAAGATGGGTCGCCGAAGTTGTCCGCGGCTCCAAAGACGGCAAGGACCATCAGCACCTCGGGGGCCCTGAACCACCAGCGCCGGTAGAACGGCTTTGGTCTCGCGCCCATCTAAACCCTCCCCAGGATCGGCACGCCGAGCAGTCAAGACGTTAGGCGCCGGAGGTGGAAGGAACGTGGTGAATCAGCAAAGGTGACCCTCATGAGCTATCTGGGGGCTGACCATTGGGCTACGGCCAGCGGGCGGCTCGGCCCCTGGCAGCCGACCAGTCAGACGTGATTGGCAGTGAGGCGTGATGGGGCGCGTTCGGAGCGCCAGGTGTCGAACGCGGCAGCCGTGATGGGTCGCGACAGGTGGTAGCCCTGAGCCACGTCGCACCCGAGTCCGGCCAGTGCAGTCAGGGCCTGCTCGGTCTCGACGCCCTCGGCGACCAGGGTGTAGCCAAGGTTGTGCCCCAGGTCGACGACACTTCGCACGATCAACGCGTTGCTGTGGTCTTCGGTCATGGTCATGACGAAGGACTTGTCGATCTTGAGCTCGCTGACGGGCAGGTTCTTGAGCTGGCTGAGGCTGGTGTACCCGGCTCCGAAGTCGTCGATGGAGAGCAGGACCCCGAGTGCAGCCAGCTGCTCCAGGATCTGCTGCGCCCGAACGGGTTCGGTCATGATCGCCGACTCCGTCACCTCCAGGTGGAGCAGCTCTGGGGCGACGCCGCGCGCCGCGAGAAGCTCGGCGACCTGTGCAGGCAGTCCGACGTCGAGCAGGTTGCGGGCGGACAGGTTCACGGAGACGGGCAGCGGCCGGCCGGCGTCGCACCACTGGCGCGCCTGGGCGAGTGCGACGTCCAGGACATGGTGGGTGAGCGGGCCGATCAGCCCTGTGTGCTCGGTGAAGGGGATGAACTCGTCGGGCAGGACCAGGCCGCGCTCCGGGTGCTCCCAGCGCACCAGCGCCTCGACGCCAACGACGTCACCAGTCTGGATGCACACCTTGGGCTGGTACAGCAGGATGAGCTCGCCACGTTCCAGGGCCCGGCGCAGGTCCCCGAACAGCGCAAGCCTGGCTGGAGAGTGCCCGTCGGCAGCAGCGTCGTACAGGGACACCCCGAGATTCTGGGTCTTCGCGGCGTACATGGCGACGTCGGCGCGCTGCAGCAAGGTTGACGCATCGAGGCCGTCCTCGCCCGAGCGCACGACCCCGATGCTGACCTCCACATCAAGCTCGACCCCCTCGACGTGAAACGGCACCTCGAGGACCGCCTGCAGCTTGGCTGCGATGACGTTGAGGTCCGCAGCAACACCCGCGTTGGGAAGGAGGACCACGAACTCGTCCCCGGCCAGGCGGGCAACTGTGTCGCCGTCGCGCAAGACACGCGCGAGGCGTGGCCCAACCTGGATCAGCACCTCATCGCCGTGGTGATGGCCAAAGGTGTCATTGATCTGCTTGAACCGGTCCAGGTCAAGCAGCAGCAGCCCGGTGCTGCTCCCAGCCCGGACGTCGGCACGCAAAGACTGCTCGATCCGGTCGTTGAGCAGGGTGCGGTTCGGCAGACCGGTGAGAGGGTCGTGCAGCGCCCGGTGCTCCATCTCGCCCTGCAAGGCAAGACGGTCGGTGATGTCGTGGGCGGTCACCACGAGACCGCCCACAGACGGCTCTGTCGTCAGGTCCTGAATGGACAAGGCAAAGGTGAGCACGCCTTGGGGGCCAGTGAGCTGGACCTCGAGATCGGTCTCGCGGCCGGGATCGGAGGTCTGCAGGGCGGCGGACAGCCGCGCCTGGTCCTGCGGGTCAACGGCGCTGATCAGGTTCACGGGAAGGACATCCGCCCTTTGTCGGGCACCGGGGACCGCGCTCAGGGAGGCGAACAGCCGTTCCGCCGAGGGGCTGAGGAAGGAGGCGAGGCCGCCCCGGTCCACCACCAGCACGAGGTCGGAGGACTGGTTGATGAGGCTTCGGTAGCGCGCCTCACCCTGTCTCTTGGTCTGGTCCCGCACCTCCGCGCGTCTCCGCCTGCTCTGGACCACACTGACCAGGGTCAAGAACAACAGCACGGTCAGCAGCACACCGAAGTCGCTCAGCGACTGAGCCCTCTGAGCATCCCTTTCCAGCTCCTGTCCGGCGTTCTCGACCACCGGGAGGATTCGCTGAAATGCCGGGTCCACCTGATCCTCGTCGAAGCGCAGAGCCTGCTCCTGCTGACCCAGCGAGAGCAGCCGCACCTCCTCATCGACCGCCTGCGAGTAGCTGGTGCTCAGCTGGACGATCCGGTCCACCGCGGCCGACGAGAGCCCAAGACTGCCAGCCTTCGAGAGCTGGTTGCTGCCCCGCCGACGAGCCGCCGACAGCTCTTGGCGGACATCCGCAAAGGGCACCCTGTCGCTGATCGCCCGCCACTCCAGCGCGTCCTGTATGCGCAGCTCGGTCAGGGCCGCCTGCAGGTGCACCTTGGCCGCGATCGCCTGCTCCCCCTGATGCTTGAGGGTCAAGGTGATCCCAGCGGGCAGGGCAAACACCAGGGCGCTCAGCAGCACCGCGCCCAGTCTTGCCTTGATCACCATCGCCCCTCAGATGCAACATTTGTCCCGTTACCAGACGATGCCGATGCTAACGGAACGCGCACCCCAAACCGTGCGGTTTCCAGAAGTCGCCGGCAGTGCTGAGCAGGAGCCATAAAGCCTGTCCCAGGATGCCGGGAGCACCCGCTTGTCGCAGACGCGCTCTCGACCAACCTGACCACCAGAACCACCACTGTTCAGTGCAGGAATGTGTGGATCCACACCATGCCGTGCGGGACGGACCGCCACTAGCGTCGGGGCATGACCTCAGCCGCCCCGTTGGACCCGCAGCCGCTGGCCGGCCGGCGTGCACTCGTCACAGGGGGCGCCTCCGGAATCGGGCGGGCCATCGCGTTCACGCTGGCAGAGGCTGGTGCCAAGGTCACTGTGCTGGACCGCGACACCGAGGCCGCGCTGGCCGTCGCAGACGAGATCGGTGGCCTCATGGTCAGCGCCGACCTGTCCGACCTTGACGTCATCTCAGACCTGGACCTCGACGTGGACATCGTGGTCAACAACGCCGGTGTCCAGCACGTGGCCCCCCTGGAGTCCTTCCCCCCCGAGAAGTTCTCGTTCATCGTGCGGCTCATGCTGGAGGCGCCGTTCCGCATCATCAGTGGCGCTCTCCCCTACATGTACGAACGCGGATGGGGCCGGATCATCAACGTGTCCTCGGTCCATGGGCTCCGGGCGTCCGTCTACAAGAGCGCCTACGTGTCCGCCAAGCACGGGCTCGAGGGTCTCTCGAAGGTTGCCGCGCTCGAGGGCGCGCCGCATGGGGTGACCTCCAACTGCATCAACCCCGGCTACGTGCGCACCCCTCTTCTGGAGACCCAGATCGCTGACCAGGCGCGCAACCACGGCATCTCCGAGACTGAGGTCGTGCAGAAGATCATGCTCGCGCCGGCGGCGGTCAAGAGGCTGGTCGAGCCGTCGGAGGTCGCAGCACTGGCCCTTTTCCTGTGCAGCCGGAACGCCGACTCGATGACCGGGAGCTCCTACTGCGTCGACGGCGGCTGGACCGCACACTGAACGGGGCCATGGGTCCGCCTCCGCACGCTCCTCTGCCCCGAGGCACAATCGGGCGTATGTCGACCCTTGCCTTGCTCGAGCTGCTCGCCCGGGAGGCCGCCCCCGTCGAGTTCGAAGCTCCCGTGCTCGCGGCACGTTCGCGCGGCGAGGATCCCGAGGTCATCGCCGAGCTCGAACGTGCCCGCACCGTCGCCCTGAAGGTGCGAGGCATCCTGGAGCAACGACGCCGCCGCGAGGCCGAGCTGAGCGCGCTTTATGAGACCGCCAACGACCTCGCGGCGTTGCGAGAGGTCGACGCGGTGCTCAAGGCGATCGTCCACCGGGTGAAGGTACTGCTCGCCAGCGACGTCGCCTACCTCTCGCTGAACGACGACACGGGGGGCGACACCTACATGCGCGTCGTCGACGGCATCAGCTCTGCGGCGTTTCGCAGCCTGCGCCTGCCCATGGGTGAGGGCCTCGGCGGTCTGGTGGCACAGACGGCGACCCCCTATGCCAGCGCCCGCTACTTCGACGACAGCCGCTTCCATCACACGAGCAGCATCAACGGCGCCGTGACTGAAGAGGGGCTCATCTCCATCCTGGGCGTGCCCCTCATCCTGGGGACCAACGTCATCGGGGTGCTCTACGCCGCGAACCGCAGCGAACGGCCCTTCGACCGCGATGACGTGTCACTTCTGGTCTCGCTGGCCGCGCACGCCGCGATCGCCCTGGACAACGCGCGTCTGCTCAGCGAGACGAGCGCGGCGCTGGAGGAGCTGAACACTGCCAGCAAGCTGTTGGGTGAACGGGCACGAGCCATCGAGCGGGCGTCCGAGGCACACACCCGTTTCACCCAGCTGGTTCTGCGGGGCGGGGACGTCAACGACGTGGTCGCGTCCGTCTCGGACGTGCTCGGAGGTCCCCTGTGGGTGCTCGGAACCGACGACCGGATTCTGGCTGCCACCCCCGGAGCCACCGAGCACGCCAACGTGGATCTCTCGGTGCTGGCCGACGCCGCCCGCAATGCGGTTCGGGCGGTGCGCCGCGACGACTGGTGGGCCGTTCGCCTGACGACCGGCCCCGAACCCCTCGGCACCCTGCTGGTGCACTGCCAGCGTGAGCTCGACGAGTCCGACCAGCGCACGTTCGAGCGAGCGGGGCTCGTCACGTCCCTCCTGCTGCTGCTTCGCCGGTCCGTCACCGAGACCGAGAGCCGGATCAAGGGCGAGCTGCTCGCCGACCTCCTCGACGAGCCGCTGCGCGATGTCACCAACCTTCGCGAACGAGCCCGTCGGGTCGGCGCCGACCTGGACGCCCGGCATACCGTCGTCGTGGCCCGCACAGACTCCGGTGCCCGGTCACGGCTGGTGTCGGCGGCGTCGTTCCTGGCCGGAAACCTCCGGGGGCTGGCTACCGAGCACAAGGGCTCGGTCGTGCTCCTGGTCCCGATCGAGGACCCGGACGAAGCCGCCCGCATGGTGGTCGCCGAGCTCTCGGTAGCGGTGTCCGCACCGGTGACCGCCGGTGCGTCGGCGCTCATCGAAGCACCCGAGCAGGTGGCGGCTGCCCGGCGGGAGGCGATGCGCTGCATGGAGACCCTCGAGGCGCTCGGGCGGGTCGGAGAGGGTGCCAGCGCCGCCGAGCTGGGCTTCCTGGGCGTCCTGCTCGGCGACCGGCGTGACGTCATGCCGTTCGTACGACGGACCATCGGGCCGCTGCTCGACTACGACGCGGAACGCGGCACGGACCTGGTGGGCACTCTTGAGGCCTACTTCGCCAACGACCGCAACCTGGCCCGCTCTCGCGAGGCCCTGCACATCCACGTCAACACCGTCACCCAGCGCCTCGAACGGATCGGCGCGCTGCTGGGTGATGACTGGCAGCGCCACGATCGTTCGCTGGAGATCCAGCTGGCGTTGCGCCTGCACCGCATCGCCGGCCCGGCTGCCTGACCGCACTGTGTGGACCGAGCTGTTG
>JBDTOA010000031.1:0-14057 GCA_039933475.1 Dermatophilaceae bacterium | reverse complement strand
CCGGGGCAAGGGCAGGGAAGGGATGTGGGCCGCGCAGCCCGTCAAGCGAGCCTGCGAGCAGGGCCAGTGGCCCGAGTGCCTTCCTTGCCCCCGACCAGTGGGGAGGTCAGGCCGGACGGATGGCGAACACGAGGCCGTCGATTCGCGCTCGTGCCTCGCCGTCAGTGGCGATCTGCTCACCGACGCGCGTGGCGAGGGCCTGCACCTGGGCCGGTTCGAGTCCAGGACGCAGGCTCAGTACCACCCGGAGGATGCCCGCTCCGACAGGTTCTCCCTCTTCGCCGAAGCACCCGACCACATCGTCCTCGTCGGCCGTCGCCCGCGAAAGACACTGTGCCACAAAGGGATCGGTATGCGCGGGCAGCCACTCTCGCTGCTGCGCCAAGGCCCACACCATGCTGGGTCGCAGTACCCGCTCATGCGTCGAACCGAGGTCGAGCAGCAGAACGTCGCAGCGCTCTGCCACCGCGGCCTGGGCCGCCCTTGCGCTGGTAACCGGCGACGGACGAGCGGCAGGGTCCCAGGCCTGAAGCGCAGTCACGCTGGTGAAGACGGGCAGGGCACGTTGCCCGTCCGGCGAGGTGATGGTCACCATGGCCATGTCGGCCGACCTCGCCTCGCTCAGCTCGTCCGGGTCACTTGCCGGCGCAGCCAAGACAGGGACGAGCAGCCGTGCGTCCGCGACGGCGGCGAAGAGTGCGACCTCGCCCCGTTCGTCTGCGAGCGCGGCCACCAGCTTCGGGTCAGCCTCGCCGGTGTCGTTGTCGAACCCGGTGCCGGAGAGCGCCCTTCCATTGTGTGAGGGCACGCCGGACCCATCGAAGTGCGCTCCATCGAGCGAGATCTCGCTGGGTGTTGGTCGCTCGTCACTCACGACTGGTGTTTGGGGGCTCATAGGGCTTGGCAGAGCCGACCCTTGCCTCGCACTCCACCTCGACGAGCATCTGCTCATCGAGAAGGCCAGCGACGACGATCATGGTCGCGGCAGGGCGAACCTCGGCGAAGCGCTCACCGTGGACCTTGCCAACGGCGTCGCAGTCGGCCCTGTTGACGACGTAGACGCGCGTCCGGATGACATCACCGGGCCTGCCACCAAGTGCCGCTACGGCGCTCAGAAGGTTGTCCAGGGCCACGCTCATCTGGGCAGCTGCGTTCCCCGGGTGCAGGAGCGCGCCGTCCACCATCGCCGTGCATCCCGACACGGCAATGTGGTCGCCGGTGCGGATCGCACGGGAGTAGCCGAACTCGTCCTCCCACGGACCGCCGCTCGCGTGACGCCAGCGTTGCGGCGAGGCGTTCGTCACGGCCGACCCGCCACGTCGAGAGCTTCGGCCAGGGTGAAGGCGTTTCGGTAGAGGGCCGAGCCGACGATGGCACCCTCCACCCCTGCTGCGACCAGGCCGCGGATCGCCTCGAGGTCCGCGAGCGTGGACACGCCGCCAGAGGCGACAACGGGTCGGTCGGTCCGCTCACACACCTGCTGCAACAGTCCCAGGTTGGGACCCTTGAGCATCCCATCCTTGAGCACGTCGGTCACCACGTAACGAGAGCAGCCCTCACGGTCGAGCCGCTCGAGCGTCTCCCAGAGGTCACCCCCCTCCTGGGTCCAGCCTCGCGCCGCCAGCGTCGTGCCGCGGACGTCGAGACCGATGGCGACGCGGTCGCCGTACTCGGCTATGGCACTGGCCGTCCACTCGGGATCTTCCAGCGCGGCAGTCCCGAGATTCACCCGGCGAGCCCCTGTCGACAGTGCAGCTTCGAGGCTCTCGGCGTCACGGATACCCCCGGACATCTCGACCGAGATGTCGAGGCGACCGACGATGTCGGCGAGCAGCTCACGGTTGGAGCCTCGACCGAATGCGGCATCCAGGTCGACCAGGTGAAGCCACTCGGCGCCCTGCTCCTGCCAGGAGCGGGCTGCCTCCCACGGGTCACCGAACTGTCCACCGGTGCCTGCCACACCTTGGACAAGCTGAACCGCCTGCCCACCCGCGACATCCACGGCCGGCAGGAGCAGGAGCCGGGTGGCAGATGCAACGACTGCGGACTCCCGTGCGCTCACAGCGTCGCCACCCAGTTCTCGAGCAGCTGGGCTCCGGCGTCGCCGGACTTCTCGGGGTGGAACTGAGTGGCGACCAGTGGCCCGTTCTCGACGGCGGCCACGAACGGGGCCCCGTGCTCGGACCAGCTCACCTTGGGTGTCATCAGGGCCATACTTCCTTCCGGTGCCAGCTGCCAGGTCAGTGCCGCATAGGAGTGAACGAAGTAGAAGCGCTCGTCCTCAACGCCGGACAGAAGTCGCGAGCCTTCGGCAGCCTTCACTTTCGACCACCCCATGTGCGGAACGATGGGGGCGGGGAGGCGCTCGACAACCCCTGGCCACTCGGCCAGACCACGTTCCTGCTCGCCCACACTGGGCTCGGCTGACCCATCGAACAATACCTGCATCCCTACGCAGACCCCCATCACCGGGCGACCGCCGGAGAGACGAACATCAATAAGGCGAGGGCCATCCACGGCCCGCAGCCCGCGCATACAGGCATGGAAGTTGCCCACGCCCGGCACGAAGAGACCGTCAGCCTCCTGAACCGCTCGATGATCTGCGCTCAGCTCGGCGCTCGCCCCGACACGTTCGAGCATGCGCAGGGCCGAACGGACGTTGCCACTGCCGTAGTCCAGCACCACCACCCGCGCGGTCATCTAGTCCTCCTCCGGCCCGGCCCGGTGCAACGCCCGGTCCTGGACAACCCTCTCGAACCGCGCAACGTGGCGCTCGGATGGCTCGACCAGGGTCGACCCCTCCGAAGCTGCCGGGTCGCGGACACCGGTCAGGAGGTCGGATCCGGGCAAAGAGAGAGTTGCCAGCAGGTCACCGAGAACACCCCGGGCGTCCCCACTTCCGTCGACAAGCAGGTCCAGCACGCCACGACGAGCTGCCCCGTCCCGGGCGCCAGCTGCGGCAGTGAGGTCCGCGGGGCGTCCAGCGGGCAGGCGTCGCGGCCGTACCAGACCCTGCCCCGGGGACCAGACGAACCACCTCTGGACGGCGCGCCACCCAGGTGGCTGGACGGTGATCACGGCGTTCCCCTCGACTGCGAAAAAGCCTATGGCGGAACGCAGCCGGGAGGCCACGGGCCGCCCCGCCAGCGCCTTGAGGGTGTCGTCGTACGGTGGCAGAGCGCGTGAAGGCCCCGCTGGAAGAACTGCGGTCCAGCCCTCCAGTGGGACGATGTGAACGGGCACCAGACCTCGACTGGCCCAGATGGCAACGGAGTCCGGCTCACCCCTCAAGAGCAGCATTCCCCGCCCTTGCCGGGCGGAGTGCCACGGCGCGGTCACGGGATTAGAGACTGCCCTTCGCGCTGGGGATGCCCTTGACCCGCGGATCCAGAGCAACCGCAGCGCGCAGAGCACGTGCGACGGCCTTGAACTGAGCCTCCACGATGTGGTGGGGGTCGCGCCCGGACAGGACTCGAACATGCAGGGCAATGCCTGCATGGGCGGCGAAGCTCTCCAGCACATGGCGGGTCAGCGACCCGACGTAGTCCTGGCCGATCACCACGTAGGCCTGACCCTCAGGCTCGCCGGTATGGACCATGTACGGACGGCCAGCCACGTCAACGACGGCCTGAACGAGCGCCTCGTCCAGCGGGACCGTCGCATCGCCGAAGCGGGAGATGCCCCGCTTGTCACCCAGGGCCTCCTTGAGCGCGTCGCCCAGGACGATAGCAACGTCCTCCACCGTGTGATGGGCGTCGACGTCGACGTCGCCGGTGGCCTGAACCCTCAGGTCGATCAGCGAGTGCCTGGCCAGGCTGGCCAGCATGTGGTCGTAGAAGCGCACGCCCGTGCTGATCTGCGACTCGCCACTACCGTCGAGGTTGAGCTCGACCTCGACCGTGCTCTCTTTGGTCGACCTGCGGAGGTGCGCGGTTCGAGGCAATGCAGTTTGAGGCGCAGAGGGATCCGTGGAGAGAGCGTTGGACTGCGCTGCCTCATGCTGCGCCGTGGCCTGGTCGGTCATGCGGAGTGCTCCTGCCGGTGGGTCGGGGCGAGGCGACGCATCGCCCCCAGGAAAGCCTCAGTCTCCTCGGGCGTCCCTGCTGTTACCCGAAGATAGTGGGCAAGACCCACGTCGCGAAGCAGGATGCCCTGATCCAGCAAGGTCCGCCAGGTGAGCTGTTCGTCCCGAAGGCCCCCGAAGAGCACGAAGTTGGCATCGCTGGGCACCGGGTCCAGGCCCATCTCGGCGAGATCGGCCACGATCTGGTCACGCTGCGTCTTGAGCTGCTCGACCGTCTTCAGGAGCCCGTCCGCATGCTTGAGGGCGGCGCGCGCGATCGCCTGTGTCGGCGAGGACAGGTGGTACGGCAGGCGGACCAGCCTCAGCGCCTCGCACAGCGAAGGCGTGGCCGCGAGGTACCCCAGACGCCCGCCCGCCAGCGCGAAAGCCTTGCTCATGGTGCGCGTCACCACGAGCCTCTCGCGGCCCTCGAGCAGGGTCAGGGCGCTAGGGGTGCCGACACGGGCGAACTCGGCGTAAGCCTCATCCACCACGACGATCGCCCGGGGTGCCGCCTCATAGATCGCCTCAACCACGTCGAGCCCCAGCGCCGTCCCTGTCGGGTTGTTGGGCGAGCACAAGAAGACGATGTTCGGCTGGTGTTCCTTGACCTGGGCGACGGCAGATGCGGCGTCGAGGTCAAACGCTCCTGCGCCTTCGACACCGCGCAGCCCGTCGACCCATCTGGTGCCAACGGTTCCGGTGATGATCGGGTGCATCGAGTAGGACGGGGTGAAACCGAGTGCGGTTCGGTCGTGGCCACCGAAGGCCTGAAGAATGTGCAACAGCACCTCGTTTGACCCGTTGCCGGCCCACACCTGCTCCGCCGTGACGACCACACCGCTCGTGCGGGTCAGATAGGCCGCCAGGTCCTCGCGGAGCCGGAGGAACTCGCGGTCCGGGTAGCGGTTCAGACCTGTTGCCACCGCGGCCACCGAGCCGACGATCGCGTCAGCGACCTCCTGGGGCACGGCATACGAGTTCTCGTTGGTGTTCAACGCGAAAGGCACGTCCAGCTGTGGGGCTCCGTAGGCGGTCCGACCCTGCAGGTCCGGGCGCAGCAGATCCGTGACAGGCCTGCTCATGCTCGGCTTTCATCGACAAGGGGCGCACGTGAGCTCATCCGTGCAAGAACAGCCTCGCCGTGGGCAGGCAGGTCCTCGGCGCCGGCAAGGGTCACGACGTGGTGCGAGACCTCCCGCAGAGCCGTCTCGGTGTAGTGGATGAGGTGGATGCCTCGAAGGAACGACTGCACGGACAGCCCGCTGCTGTGGGCTGCGCATCCGCCTGTCGGGAGCACGTGGTTGGACCCCGCGCAGTAGTCACCGAGACTGACCGGCGCGAAGGCCCCTACAAAGACGGCCCCGGCATTTCGGATCTTCAGGGCCACCGCGTGTGCGTCACGAGTCTGGATCTCCAGGTGCTCGGCCGCATAGGCGTTGACCACCGTGATGCCGGCTGCGAGGTCGTCGACCAGGACGACACCGGACTGCCGGCCGGCCAGCGCAGCGGTCACTCGCTCGTGGTGCTTGGTCGTGGCCACGCGCCGGACAAGCGCAGCCTGGACGCTGTGGGCAAGGTCCTGGCTGTCGGTGACGAGCACCGAGGCGGCCAGGGTGTCGTGCTCGGCCTGGCTGATCAGGTCAGCGGCGACGTGCTCCGGGTCGGCGCTGTCGTCAGCCAGCACGGCGATCTCGGTCGGCCCGGCCTCGGCATCGATGCCGATGACCCCTTTCAGCAGGCGCTTGGCCGCTGCCACGTAGATGTTGCCCGGGCCGGTCACCATGGTGACCGGCTCACAGACGACCGCACCGGCGCCAACTGCGCCATCGACGCCGGACTCGCTGGCTCCGTAGGCAAACATCGCGATCGCCTGGGCCCCACCAACGGCGTAGACCTCGTGAACCCCCAGGAGCTCGCAGGCAGCCAGGATGGTGGGGTGCGGAAAACCTTCGAAAACCCCCGTGTTGTCGCGCTGTGGCGGACTTGTGACCGCGATCGAGCCCACCCCCGCGATCTGTGCTGGAACAACGTTCATCACGACACTGCTGGGGTAGACGGCGACCCCTCCCGGGACGTAGAGGCCGACCCGGTCAACCGGCAGCCAACGCTCAGTGACAGTCCCGCCGGGGACTACCCGCGTGGTCGTGTCGGCCCGTCGCTGGTCCTCATGAACGATCCGTACCCGCCGGATGGCCTCCTCGAGCGCGGCACGGACCCCGGGATCGAGCAGCTCAAGAGCAGCCGTGAGGACCTCGGAGGGCACCCTCAGCTGGGCCGGCCGTACCCCGTCGAAACGCTCTCCCAGGTCGCGTAGGGCATCGGCGCCCCGAAGGCGCACGTCCTCGCAGATCGGTCGAACCAGCGACTGCGCCGCCTCGACGTCGAACTCGGCCCGGGGCAGCGCCTCGCGCAGCGAGCGTGGGTCCAGCGCATGGCCGCGCAGATCGATCCAGGTGATCACTGCCCCAGTTTAGGTTGTCGCGCGCGCCGACCCGGTCTCTGTCCAGTCCCCGGCGGATAATGCGAGCGTGATGCCTGCCTTGGTCCGATCCAGCAACACGCTGATCAGCGTGAACGGGCTGGGAGGGCTGGTCCGCCTCACCATCGTGGTGGTCGTATGCGCGGGCCTGGCCGCACTCATCAACCGGTGGGGGCGCCTCGGGCATGGCCGCGATGACCTGCTGGCCGCTCTGAGGGCATGTCTCCAGCTTGGCCTGGTGGGGCTGTTGATCCTTGCCGTGCTTGGTTCGTGGTGGCTCACCCTCGGTTTCATCACCCTGATGCTGTCGGTGGCTTCAGTGACCGCGGGCAGGCGCCTGACCCCACGGGGTGCGTGGTGGCTCGCGAGCGCTCCCGTCGTTCTTGCGGCTGTCCCGGTGGCCGGCGGCCTGATGCTCAGCGGCCTGATCCCCTACAAACCGATCGCCGTGGTTCCCATAGTCGGCATCCTCATCGGTGGCGCCATGACTGCGACGACACTGGCAGGCAGGCGTTCTCTTGACGCCCTGCGAACGCGCCGGGGGGAGTACGAGGCCGCGTTGTCCATCGGCCTGCTCCCACGCGACTCGGCGCTGCTCGTTGCCCGCGAGGACGCCGCACTGGCGCTGGTCCCCGGCCTTGACCAGACTCGAACCGTCGGTCTGGTCACGCTCCCTGGGGCTTTCGTCGGAATGCTGCTGGGTGGCGCCTCGCCCTTGCAGGCCGCCGCGGTCCAGCTGGTGGTTCTGGTCGCCCTGCTGCTCGTGCAGGCCATCGCCGTGCTCGTGACCGTCGAGCTGGTGGCGCGTGGCAGCTTCGACCCCCTTGGGGTCGGTGCAACGAACTAGCCTTGCGCCCATGCTGACGATCGCTGACATCGACCGGGCCCGTTCCCTCATCGAGGGACACGTCCGGCGAACACCCGTGATCTCGGTTGAGGGGGCGCTTTTCCGCGTCGACGAGCCGGTTCTCCTGAAGCTCGAGATGCTCCAGCATGCAGGCTCCTTCAAGCCTCGTGGCGCCTTCAACCGCATCCTGGGAGCAGCTGAGTCAGGCCCGCTTCCCGCTGAGGGTGTCATCGCGGCCTCCGGCGGGAACCACGGTCTGGCGGTTGCCCACGTGGCCGGACAGCTCGGCATACAGGCGCACATCTTCGTTCCCGAGGCGACGTCCGCCTTCAAGGTCGCCCGAATCCGCGCCTTGGGCGCCACCGTCACTGTGACGGGAGCGATGTACGCCGACGCTTACGACGCGTGCCAACGTCACGCCGCAATGTCCGGTGCGCTCTTCGTACACGCCTACGACCAGCCCGAAGTCGTCGCCGGACAAGGAACCGTGGGCCACGAGCTCATGACCCAGGCGGACGTGGACACGGTGCTGGTCGCCGTTGGCGGGGGTGGGCTGGCCGCCGGTGTCCGGCTCGGTATCGGCCCGGGGGTGAAGCTTGTGGCCGTTGAGCCGGCGCGGATCCCCACGCTGCACGCTGCTCTGGACGCCGGGCGACCCGTCGACGTCGAGGTGGGAGGGGTGGCCGCTGACTCCCTGGGTGCTCGGCGGATCGGCAAGCTGGCCTTCGAGGTGCTCTCGGCCTCTCAGGTCCAGAGCGTCCTCGTCAGCGATGGCGCGATTGCCTCGACCCGGCAGCGGATGTGGGACCGGCTTCGGCTGGTGTCCGAGGCCGGCGGTGCCACTGCCGCCGCGGCTTTGGTCAGCGGCGCCTACTCCCCCGAACCGGGTGAACGTGTGGCCGTCATCCTCTGCGGGGCGAACACAGACCCGTCAGATCTGGTGGGCCCCGAAGCGATCACAGCCACCCAGGGAGTCGTTGAACCCGACCTGGGGTCACTCAGCCCTTGACGTAGGAGAGCTTCTCGGCAACCAGCCCGTCACGGAGCCTGACCACGTCGACCCCTCGGACATGGCCCGCGGAACCGTCGTCGTGTGTCCAGGTGAACCGCCATCGGACCACTGCCCTGTCACCCGAGACGAAGGTCCCCTCATCGGTGAACTTCGGGTCGACCGTGTTGGCGAAGAGCTCCTCCCACACCGCTCGTACGGCGCTCTGTCCTTCGTGGCGCTCGCCATCGGGCGCTGGGCCGGTCGACTCAAACACACAGTCCTGGGTCATTCGCGCCATGATGGCGTCAACATCGCCGGATGCGAACGCGGCCGAGAAGCCCGCCAGAGCCGCGTGGACGGGGCCCCAGCCCGAGTCGCGGCCAAAAGCCGCCAGGAGGTCCGATCGCGGTTCGCCAGCACCCGGCCCACGCGGGCCGACGATGCCGGCGCCGCGGTACATCCCCTCTCGCTGCGCGAACCACGCTGCCACCTCAGTCACGAGCTCTGGGTCCATCGAGGTGTCCCCGCCAGTGGCCGCTGCGAGGTCCCAGCCATGGATCAGGTGGTCGGCACAGAGCTGCCGGACGTACTCGCCCATGTCCTCCTCGCCGTAGGACAGGTGAACCCTGCCGCCACCGGGCAGGATCTCGTCGACGACGGCGGCGGCCTCTGCTGATGCCGTGCCGGCTTTCGCGAGAGGTTCGCCGCCCAGCACGTCGCCGTCAAACTGGGCGCCGACCTCCTGGATGGTCTTGCCACGCAGCAGAGGCGTCGTCCAAAGCTCCTCTCCGACAACGTGGTTCACCAGATCGCGCACCGACCACTCCGCGCATGGTGTCGGGTCGCCCCACTGGTCGTCCCTGACCGCGGCAACTCGTGCGGCCCAGTGCTCCACGGTGCGCCGATGCAGTGCGTTGAGCTCCATCTCGTCCTCCATCCGATCGTGTTCTCATGCAACCATCGAGTGGCCGCCGCGACCAGAGGCTCAGGGATGAGGGTGGCGGTGTGGTTCTGAAGCCAGGCGTCCGCGGGTGCCGGGCGGGTCGGTCACCCCATAGACGCGAGCGGCCCGGCCGGGGCCGTGTCCCGTCCAACCCACCTCGACCCAGCCCACCTGAACGTCATCCGGCACGGCTCCCCCACCGGCGGCCCGATGCCGGCGGGCATCAACGACGCCCAGGCTCATTGCTCGCCAGACGCGCGCCTCCTGCGGGAGGACGTCGACATCGGTCCAGTCTCTCGCCTGTGCCGCAGTGAACCCGGCCTCCACCCAAAGAGGTCGAGCATCGGCGTCGACCCCGACTTCGTCGAAGGCAAGCGCCTCTTCCGTGCTGAGCGTGCCGTCGGCAACGACCAGCGCCCGCGCCTGCTCCGACGTGAACCCGCGGTCGCGCCATTCACGCGCCGACTTCAGGCTGACGCCATACCAGACGCCGACGTCCTCGAAGCTGAACCCGTCCTCCAGCCAGTCGCGCGCCGCGGACGGCGACGTGTCGTACAGCACCATGTGCTCGTCCGCGGGCGGATCGGCAGGCAGGCCCAACGAACGCCAACCCACGATCGCCTCAACCTTGGAATCCGCGTCCGGACGGCCGACCGCCTCGGCCCAGGCCAGGGCCTGCCGCTCGCTGAGGCCCGCTCCCCCGTTGCGAACTGGGCCGGTGAGCCGGGCGGTGTGCGCAGGGCCGAGCCCGGCGACAACGAGGGCCGCGGCTTCCTCCCCCACCCGCCCCAAGTCTCGCCACTCGCGGGCTGCGTCCGCCTGTGGGCCACCCCACCACGACCACACCTGCTCCTCGGACCAGCTCAGGAGCTCACGACCCGCTTCGAGGACCCCGCAGGGATCCATAGAAAGTCCAAGCTCGCCGCTGCGCCGAGGAAGTAGCCCCAGAACCACGTCGAGCCCCAGGGTCGGCCATGGGGAGCGCAGAAGCCACAGCCGTCCCGGTGGCGGTGCCGGCATACCGCACTCAGCTGCTGATGCCACCTTGTCCGCCGCCGCATCCGCCCTGACCCCCTCTGGCCAAGCCGACACGATCTGTTGCCGGTCTGGCAGGCAGAAGGACATCGACATCCGCGGGAGTCGGTCCGGCACCCAGCACCGGTGCTGCGAGGGCCACACCGCTGGCAGCAGCCAGGTCATCGGGGAGTCGACCAGCGGCCTCCACCCGTCAACGGCAAGCACCTGCACCTCGGGCAGCTCCTCCGCCGCCGGGAACATCCAGCTCTCACCAGGCTCAAGGACCCGCTGCTCTCCCCTCGCGGCCAGGTCGACGAGATCAGCAAGTCGCGGTGGCAGCGCTGGCACCTCACCCCTGACCGCCGGAGGCGTGTGCATCCCCCACGGATCCTCATCCATGGACGCAACTGTTCCACGAGCACCAGAAGATGCGCAGCCGATCCTCACCGAACCGGCCGGCCCTCGAGCCCAAATTTGGGACCGCGCCCTCTGCCGAGAGAACCGGTCAGCTGACGCCGACCTGGTCCATCAGGAAGGCCAGCTCCCACGCGTACTGCTTCCACGCGTCATACCGACCGCTCTTGCCACCATGCCCCGCGACCATCTCGATCTTGAACAGGATCGGTCGCTGGGCTACGTCGTTGGTCACCGTCTCGCGCAGACGGGCCACCCACTTGGCCGGCTCAACGAAGAAAACACGGGTGTCGTTGAGGCTCGTCGTCGCCAAGATGGCCGGATAGTCAACAGCCGCAACGTTTTCGTAGGGTGAGTAGGCCTTCATGTATCGGTAGGTGCCCGGGTTGTGCAATGGGTCCCCCCACTCCTCCCACTCGGGCACGGTCAGGGGCAGCGACGGGTCGAGCATGGTGGTGAGGGCGTCCACGAAGGGCACAGCAGCGTGAATCGCCCTGAATCGACCGGGCGCCAGGTTGGCGACTGCGCCCATGAGCAGGCCGCCAGCCGAACCGCCTTCGGCCACAAGACGATCCGGTGCTACCCACCCGGCATCAACCAGGTGGTCGGCGCAGGCCACGAAGTCGGTGAACGTGTTCACCTTGTGCTCCATCTTGCCGGTGTCATACCACTGGCGGCCCAGCTCCCCGCCGCCGCGGACGTGAGCGATTGCGTAGACGAACCCGCGATCAAGCAGGGACAGACGGGCCACCGAGAAGTACGGATCGATGCTGATCTCGTAGGCGCCGTAGCCGTAGATCAAACCAGGAGCGGTCCCGTCAGCGGTCACGTCGCGGCGATGGACCACCGAGATGGGCACCTGCGTCCCGTCAGCCGCAGTGGCCCACAGTCGACGCTGGGTGTAGTCGGCCGGCTCGTAGCCCCCCAGCACCGGCTGCGTCTTGAGGACGGTGAGCTCACCGGTCATGAAGTCATAGTCCGAGATGGTCTTGGGTGTCACCATCGACTCGAACTCGATCTGCAATGCAGAGCTGTCGTACTCCGGGTTGTTGCCGGTCCCAACGGAGTACAGCGGCTCATCGAAGGCGAGGTCACGCGCTGGGCCGAAACCCGACGCAAGCGAAGGATCGCGTGGAATGACCCGCAGCGCAGTGAGCCCATCGCGACGCAGCGACACGACCGCGTGCGAGGCGAACGCCTCCACGCCAAGGACACGCTCTGAGCTCACCGCCTCACCCAGGGGCGACCACTGTTCGTGACTTCGAGAGTCGAGTGGAGCCTGCGCCAGCTCGAAGTCCGGGTGGTTCGCGTTGTGCACGATCAGCAGCCGGTCCCCCGCCGGCTCGACGTCGTACTCGATCCCGTCCCTACGAGCCGCGACCACGATGGGCTCGCCAAGAGGCGCCGACGCATCCAGCAGGAGGACCTCGGAGGTCAGCTTGGAGCCCACCTGGATGATCACCCAGGCGTCGTCACGCGAGGACCCGATGCCCATCCAGAACCTTTCGTCGGGCTCCTCGAACACCAGCGCGTCGTCCTCGGCTGGCGTGCCGACCTCGTGACGCCAGACCTGATGGGGGCGCCAGGACTCGTCCAGACGGGTGTAGAAGAGGTGCTGCCCGTCCAGCGACCACACCGTCCCGTGGCCGATCTCTGTCACTGCGGCGTCGATGACCTCGCCGCTCTCGATGTTCTTGACCCGCAGGGCAAACCGCTCGTCCCCCTCGACGTCCACGGCGTAGGCGATGCGACGTCCGTCCGGACTCACCTCGAAGGCCCCCAACGAGAAGAACTCGTTCCCCTCTGCCTCCACGTTGCCGTCCAGCAGCACCTGCTCACCCTCGGGAGCGACCCCCGGCTCGAGCTGTGGCCGCCCGCGACCAGGCTCAACGCGAACCCGGCACTGCGCCGAGTACTGGCTGCCCTCGAATGTTCGTGAGTAGTACCACCAGCCCTTGTACGCCGCCGGCACCGACAGGTCTGTCTCCTGCGTTCGCGACTTGATCTCGTCGAAGATCCGCCCGCGCAGAGGCTCGAGGTGACTCGTCATCGCCTCTGCGTAGGCGTTCTCGGCTTCGAGGTGCGCTATGACTTCAGGGTCGTCCTTGTTGCGCAGCCACTCGAACGGGTCCACGACCCGGTCACCGTGGTGCTCACGGACAAGCTCGACGTGCTTGGTGAAGACAGGTTTGGGCGTGGTCACGCAGGCACGCTATCCGACGACCGGCTTCGTTCGGGCACTACCGGGAGTAGCCCACGGTGAGGACCGCACGGGCCAGGGTGTGGAAGGTCAGGTTGAGGCCGCCGACTGCGGGCGTCGCGTCGGCAGGAACGCCGAGGTCGGCCTGGTCGAGGGCGTGAACCGCGAAGAGGTACCGGTGCGTTCCGTGCCCCGGAGGTGGCGCTGCGCCGTCATACTGGTTGCGCCCACCGTCGTTGCGCAGGCAGTACGAACCCGCGGGCTGCCCGCCGCGCGCGACAGAGGTGGTGCCGGCATCGATCCCCAGCAGGAACCAGTGCCACCAACCACTGCCGGATGGCGCATCGGGGTCGAAGCAGGTGATGGCGTAGCCCGCAGTCCCGGCAGGCGCGCCGGACCAGCTCAGCTGTGGGCTCTGGTTTCCCCCGTCGGACACGTGCTCTGCCGGCATCCAACCACCATCTGCGAGGTCCTCGCTGGTGAGCGTGAAGGATGGAACCGGAGGCAGTGCGTCATAGGGGCTTGGCGTGCTCAGCGCGGAATCGAAATCGGTCATGGTGGCGATTCTCTCCGTTCGTTGGTTGCCGAGTCTGAGGGCACAGACCCGCCCAAGCTCGATGGCATCAGGTCAGACAGGCAGGTCCCAGCAGGGCCTTCAGATCGCCGAACAGCGCCGGCGAGGCGGTCACCCTCAGAGAGTCGTCCAGCCGCATCAGCACGGAGCGCCCGGGCTGGGTGAGCTTGACGTGGACCTCGGTGACCCCAGGGTGCTGGCCCAGCACAGACTTGATCCGCTCGGCGACACCATTGGTGGCACGGGCCAGCGGCAACGTCACCACCAGGGGGCCCCGAGGGCCTTCCTTGATGTCGGGCAGGGTCAGCTCCTGGGCGAAGATCGTCGGGGTCTCGTCGCGGCGGTTGAGACGCCCTCGCACGACACACACGACGTCATGGCCAAGCATCGTGGAGACGGTCATGTAGGCCGAGGGGAAGAAGAGGCAGTCGATCGCACCATCGAGGTCCTCAACCGTGGCGATGGCCCAGAGGTCGCCCTTCTTGGTGCGCTTGATCTGCAACCCGGTGATCAGCCCGGCGATGGT
>JBDTOA010000030.1:0-14116 GCA_039933475.1 Dermatophilaceae bacterium | reverse complement strand
CCAGGTTGCGCTGATGGACCCGCAGGACCTGCGTGCGCACGCGATCGAGCTCCGCAGAGTCCAGACGGACCGCTGTTCCGGCCACGAAAGCGCGCAGCTGCGTGGGTGAGTCCGGGATGACGTCCCTGGCGACCCGGGCCAGGATCCGCCGAATCCGCATCGAGCCCTTGATCGCAGCAGCCGCGGGGGTATCGAGGCGCTCTGTGGTCACCCCGTCGAGAACGTCGCCCAGGGAGCGCAGGGTCACGCTCTCCTCGCCGAGTGAGGGCAGGACCCGCTCGATGTATGCCGTGTAGGCGGCCGAGGGGCCAACGACCAGGATGCCGCCCGACTCGTAGCGTCGGCGGTCGGAGTACAGCAGGTAGGCGGCCCGGTGAAGGGCGACGACGGTCTTGCCGGTGCCCGGCCCTCCGGTTATCTCGGTGACTCCGCGAGCGGGGGCCCGGATCGCCTCGTCCTGATGGCGCTGGATGGTCGCGACGATGTCCCGCATGCGGGCGCCTCGAGAGCGGGTCAGTGCCGCCATGAGCGCTCCATCACCGACGACCACGAGGTCGTCCGGTGCCTCCGGGACCATGAGGTCGTCCTCGATGCCGACGACGTCTGAACCCTTGCAGCGGAGCACTCTGCGGCGCAGAACGCCCATCGGCTCGACGGGGGTGGAGCGGTAGAACGGTGCCGCTGCCGGCGCCCGCCAGTCGATGACCAGGGGCTCGTACTCGTCGTCGCGGATCCCCAGCCGACCGATGTACCGGACCTCGCGGTCGGGGCCGTGCGAGGCGTCCTCATCGAGGTCCAGTCGCCCGAAGACAAGGCCCTCGTACTGCGTCTCGAGCGTCGCGCGGCGCTTGTTCGCGTTGAAGACCAGTGCATCTCGCTCGAAGAGCCCCGTGATCTCCTCGTCGCGGATGTCGCCCGTGCGGTCGGTTCGGCCCCGGGCCAGGCCCTCGGCCTCCACCAGAAGCGCTCGCTCGGTGGCCTTCGTGAGCTCGGCGTAGACCATGTCCACGTGCGCCTGCTCGACGGCGATCTGGGCCGCGAGGGCGTCAGGGGTCACCTGTTTGGCACGCCGTGGGGGAGCTTCGCTCGGCTGATCCGAAAGGGTCACTGCACCGCCTGATTCGATGTCTGGAGCACGTCTGGAACGCGTCTGGAACGCTGGGCATCCGAACAGGGGCCAGGAGCTCCGGTCCCCCATGCGGACGCACGAGTCTAGTCTGCGTCGAAGCCCATCCGCCCACCCGCCGCCCCGAGGGTCCCGGAGGAATCGGCAGGACCTGTCCGCGGCGGATGGGCCACACCTTGCGCTTTGCCCCAGATCCCACCCGAAAATTATGGTGCGGGGGGCTTTACGACGGTCCTAGAACTTGCAAGAGTGGTTGTAGCCGGATTCGACCGGCCGGGCGTGAAGAGACGCAGGTTCCCCCACCCGCGACCACGCGCTTGGTCGCGACGCCCCCGGGAGCTGCATCCCCTGCCTCCCGGGGACGTCGCGACACCAGGTCGCTCCAGCCCGTCGTCAGCTCCTCGTCCCCGCGTGGGCATCACCGACCTTGCCAACCCATCCGCGAGATCCACGTATACGCTTACCGCCCGTGAAGGTTCTCGTGATTGGCAGCGGAGCTCGTGAGCACGCAATCGTCAGGGCTCTGACGCTCGACACGTCGGTCGACGCCGTCATCGCGGCACCTGGCAACCCCGGCATCGATGCCGTTGCGCTGTGCCGCGATCTGCCGCACGGACTCCTCGACGTCGAGGAGGTCGCCGCTGTGGCCGCCGCTCTGGGCGTGGATCTGGTGGTCGTCGGCCCCGAGGCGCCACTTGTCGCCGGAGTGGCCGATGCGGTGCGCAACCGCGGCATCGCCTGCTTCGGCCCGTCGGCGCAGGCAGCCCGCCTGGAGGGAAGCAAGGCCTTCGCCAAGGAGGTCATGGCAGCCGCCGGAGTGCCCACCGCGCTGGCCCACGTCTGCACCACGGTCGAAGAGGTGGTCGGCGCGCTGGATGCCCTCGGCGCGCCGTACGTCGTCAAGGACGACGGCCTGGCCGCCGGCAAGGGCGTCGTCGTGACGGACAACCGCGCCCAGGCCCTGGCGCACGCGGTTCAGTGCCTGGCCAAGCCGGGGGGATGCATCGTCGTCGAGGAGTTTCTTGACGGCCCCGAGGTCTCGCTGTTCTGCCTCACCGATGGAACCACCGTGGTGCCACTCGCGCCGGCGCAGGACTTCAAGCGCGCCGCCGACAATGACGAGGGCCCCAACACCGGTGGTATGGGCGCCTACTCACCGTTGGACTGGGCTCCGGCTTCGCTCGTGCAGGACATCGTCGACCGCGTCGCACAGCCGACTGTGGACGAGATGCGTCGCCGCGGGACGCCCTTCGTGGGCGTGCTGTACGTCGGCCTGGCTCTCACCTCGCGCGGCCCGAGGGTCATCGAGTTCAACGCCCGGTTCGGTGATCCTGAGACCCAGGTGGTTCTTGCCCGGCTGGTCACCCCCCTTGGCGGTCTGCTCATGGCTGCCGCCGTCGGCAAGCTAGACGAGTTCCCCCCTCTGCTCTGGCGGCCGGATCATGCGGTGGCCGTCGTCATCGCCTCCAAGGGCTACCCCGCGTCGTCCCGGACCGGTGACGCCATCGAGGGTCTGGATGAAGGTGGCGAGGACACCTACGTCCTGCATGCGGCCACCGCCGTCGGCAAGGACGGGTCCATCGTCTCCGCAGGCGGGCGGGTCCTGTCCGTCGTCGCGACCGGTGATGATCTCGCCCAGGCGCGCGACCGCGCATACGGCCTGGTTGACCGGATCAGGCTCAAGGGGTCGCAGCACCGCACCGACATCGCGCTCGCAGCCCAGCGCGGGGAGATCTCTGTAAAGGCCTGAGCCGGTGCAAAATCCGATGGATCCAACTCGAGGAGACCTTCGCCCCAATGTCAGCTGACCTGACCAAGAGCTCGCCGGCGTTCGCGCTGCCCGGATACGCCCACGTGTACTCGGGCAAGGTCAGAGAGCTCTATGCACCGATCGACGAGTCCACGGGCGCTGCCCGCGAGGACCAGCTGCTGCTCGTGGCGACCGACCGCATCTCGGCCTACGACTACATCCTCGACAGCGAGATCCCCGACAAGGGCAAGGTCCTCACCCAGCTCTCGCTCTGGTGGTTCGAGCAGCTCACCGACATCCTTCCCAACCACGTGATCTCCACGCAGGTGCCGGACGCGGTTGCCGGGCGCGCGGTCCTGGTGGAGCGGCTCGAGATGGTGCCGGTCGAGTGCATCGGTCGGGCCTATCTGACCGGAAGCGGGCTCACCGAGTACGAACAGACGTCCTCGGTCTGCGGCGTTCCCCTGCCCCCCGGGCTGCAGGACGGCTCGTTGCTGCCCGCGCCGGTGTTCACGCCCACGACAAAGGCTCCGATCGGTGAGCACGACCAGCCGATGACTTTCGCTCAGGTCGAAGCCCAGGTCGGTATGCCGCTCGCAGCCAGGGTGCGCGACCTCACCATCGCGATCCTCGCGCGTGGCAACCAGATTGCCGCCGATCGCGGCATCCTGCTGGCCGACACCAAGGTGGAGTTCGGGCTCGACAGATCGCGACCTGACGCCGAGGGAAACCCCACAGTCGTGCTTGCCGACGAGGTGCTCACCCCGGACTCCTCGCGGTTCTGGCCGGCCGCCTCGTGGCAACCGGGCCGGGCCCAGGTGTCCTACGACAAGCAGTTCGTCCGCGACTGGCTCACCTCGAGCGCCAGCGGCTGGGACAGGTCTTCGGGCGCGACGCCTCCGGCCCTGCCGGACGACATCATCGACGCCACGCGGTCCAAGTACATCGAGGCCTACGAGGCGCTGACCGGCCGGACGTTCGACTGACCCCTACCGGTTGGCAAAGTCCGTGATGACTGGCCTCTTCCCCGTTGGCGATGACTGTGAGGTCTGGGCTGTGATCACGACCGATGCACCACAGTCATCGCCAACGGGACCGGACCTATAAACTCGGGCTGACCAAGCCCCGTACCTGAGGAGAACCTCGCATGGGAAACGTCGTCATCGACGTCATGCTCAAGTCCGAGATTCTCGACCCGCAGGGGCAGGCTGTCGCCTTTGCCTTGCCACGGTTGGGATTCGACCAGTTCACCGATGTCCGCCAGGGCAAACGGTTCGTCCTGTCGGTCGAGGGTGAGGTCACCGATGCGGTGCTGGCCGCCGCTCGCACGGCCGCCGAGACGATGCTGTCCAACCCCGTCATCGAGGACGTGGTCAGCGTTCGGGCGGAGCAGCAGGCATGAGGATCGGCGTCGTGACCTTCCCCGGCTCGCTCGATGACCACGACGCCAAACGGGCCGTCCGGGTTGCCGGCGGCGAGCCAGTCTCGTTGTGGCACGGCGACGACTCGCTGCGCGACGTGGATGCGGTCGTGCTCCCCGGTGGCTTCTCGTACGGCGACTACCTGCGGGCGGGCGCGATCGCACGTTTCGCCCCGGTCATGTCGGCTCTGGTCCCGGCGGCTCAGGGCGGGTTGCCGGTTCTGGGCATCTGCAACGGTTTCCAGATCCTGTGCGAGTCGCACCTGCTTCCGGGCGCCATGATCCAGAACGACCACCGCACCTTCATCTGCCGCAACCAGCGCCTGCGGGTGGAGAACGCCAAGACTGCGTGGACCTCGGACTATCTGGTCGGCGAGGAGATCATCATCCCGCTGAAGAACCAGGACGGGCAGTACGTCGCGGACCAGTCGACGCTGGACGAGCTCGAGGGCGAGGGCCGGGTTGCTTTCCGGTATGTCGTCGATGGTCCGAAGAGCTCAGCGCCCGGCCCGTTCGACCGCTTTGCCGGCCGTAACCCCAACGGCTCCTACCGTGACATCGCCGGTATCACCAACGAGCGCGGGAACGTGGTCGGCCTGATGCCGCACCCCGAGCACGCCATCGAGGAGGGCTACGGCCCGTCGCTGGACGGCCTGAAGTTCTTCACCTCCGTCCTGAGATCAGTGGTGAACGCATGACGCTTGCAGCCAAGGCCGGCATCGACACGGTGGGGGACGCCTCGACCAGCCCGGACACCGAGCAGCCCTGGGCCGAGCTCGGGCTCAAGGCCGACGAGTACGACCGGATCAAGGAGATCATCGGGCGACGTCCGACCATCGCCGAGCTGGCGATGTACTCCGTCATGTGGTCCGAGCACTGCTCCTACAAGTCCTCGAAGGTCCACCTCGCCCAGTTCAGCGAGAACACCACCGACGAGATGAACGCAAAGCTCCTGGTGGGCATCGGCGAGAACGCCGGCGTCGTGGACATCGGGGACGGCTGGGCGGTGACCTTCAAGGTCGAGAGCCACAACCACCCGTCATACGTCGAGCCCTACCAAGGTGCTGCGACAGGCGTCGGGGGCATCGTCCGGGACATCATGTCGATGGGTGCGCGCCCGATCGCCGTCATGGACTCGCTGCGGTTCGGCGCGATTGACCACCCCGACACGCATCGGGTCCTCCCGGGGATCGTGGCCGGCGTCGGAGGCTACGGAAACTGCCTCGGCCTGCCCAACATCGGCGGCGAGGTCGTCTTCGACCCCTGCTACCAGGGCAACCCGCTGGTCAACGCGCTCTCGGTCGGCAAGATGCGGATCGAGGACATCCACCTGGCCAAGGCCTCGGGCGTCGGCAACCTGGTCATCCTGTTCGGGGCCAAGACCGGCGGCGACGGCATCGGCGGGGTCTCCGTTCTTGCTTCCGAGACGTTCGATGCGGTGACAACTTCACAGCCGGCCAAGCGTCCGGCGGTCCAGGTCGGCGACCCGTTCGCCGAGAAGGTGCTGATCGAGTGCTGCCTCGACCTGTATGCCGCGCACGTCGTCGACGGCATCCAGGATCTCGGCGGCGCCGGACTGTCCTGTGCGACAAGCGAGCTCGCGTCCAACGGCGACGGCGGCATGCGCGTCTGGCTCGACCGGGTCCCGCTGCGTGACGCCTCGCTGCGGGTCGAGGAGATCCTCATGTCAGAGTCCCAGGAGCGGATGATGGCAGTCGTCGAGCCCGCCAAGCTCGAGGAGTTCATGGCGATCACCAGGCGGTGGGACGTCGAGGCGACCGTGGTGGGCGAGGTCACCGACGGCAAGCATCTCGAGGTCTTCTGGGGCGACGAGCTCATCATCGACGTGCCGCCGCGTTCCGTTGCCCACGAAGGGCCGATCTACAACCGCCCGATGGTGCGGCCGGCATACCTCGATGCCCTCCAGGCAGCGGTCCCCGACGACCTCGCCCGCCCAGGCGACGGTGCGGGTCTCAGGGCGGCGCTGCTGTCCCTGATCGCGTCCCCGAACCTGTGCGACAAGTCCTGGATCACCGGCCAGTACGACCGCTACGTCATGGGCAACACCGCGCTCGCGATGCCTGATGACTCTGGTGTGGTGCGCGTCGACGAGGAGACCGGTCGTGGTGTCGCGATCTCGACCGACTGCAACAGCCGCTACGCCAAGCTAGATCCCTTTGCGGGTGCCCAGCTGGCGCTGGCCGAGGCGTACCGCAACGTCGCCACCGCAGGCGCCGTCCCTCTGGCCATCTCCGACTGCCTGAACTTCGGCTCGCCCGAGGACCCTGCTGTGATGTGGCAGTTCGCCGAGGCCGTTCGGGGCATCTCACAGGGCTGCAAGACCCTCGGCATCCCGGTAACGGGTGGCAACGTCTCGCTGTACAACCAGACTGGCGACGTCGCGATCCATCCGACCCCCCTGGTGGCCGTTCTTGGCGTCATGGATGACGTGGCACGGCGCACGCCCTCGGGCTGGAAGACGCCTGGTCAGGCCATCTACCTCTTGGGGCGCACCGCAGACGAGTTCGGTGGCTCCGCCTGGACCCAGGTCGCGCACGACCACCTCGGTGGCCTGCCACCCAAGGTTGACCTCGAAGGCGAGCGGCAGCTGGGCGAGATCCTGGTGACCGCCTCCCGCGACGGCCTGGTGGAGGCCGCCCATGACCTCTCCGAAGGAGGCCTGGCGGTGGCCTTGGCGGAGGCCTCGCTGCGCAACGGTGTCGGCGCCCAGATCTGGCTGGACGAGGTGTGCGAGCGCGACGGCGTCGACGCCTTCACGCTGCTGTTCAGCGAGTCGACAGTCCGGGCGATCGTGGCCGTGCCGCCCCCGGAGGAGGACCGGTTCATCGCGCTCTGCGCTGCGAGCGGCCTTGCTCACGCTCGCATCGGCACGGTCGGCGACGAGGCCGGGGCGCTGGACGTGCGCGGTCAGTTCACTTTGCCCCTGGGCGAGCTGAGCCGGGCCCACGCGTCGACCTTGCCGGCGGTCTTCGCGTCGAGGTGAGCAACGCCAACGCGGCGAGATGACATCTCCCTAGTCCCGCTGTGTCGCCTCGCGGGCGAGCTGCGACTCGGCGAGCGCCCGTCGCCGGAGCCGGTGACTTGCAACCACGGTAACCACGATCCCGACCACAACTGAGGTCGCCAGTGCGACCACCGCGGAGGATGGCGGACCCCAGATCCGCTCGGTGACGCGCGCCCCGACCAGCCAGGCGATCATGAACCCCAGCAGGCCGACCCCGACCCCGGTAACGCCGGCAGCGACGCGCTCAGCCCGGTCAGCCCGGTCGTAGCGTTCGGTGCCGGCGTTCACCGGAGCTGCAGTCACGCGGCGAATGCCTGGAAGAACGTCGGGAAGGTCCCGATGACTCCCAGCACGCCCAGGCCGAGGCCGACGTAGAAGGCCTTTTTGAGGTCGACGTCCTTGTCGCGCCAGAGGACCCACAACACGGCCAGGGATCCGAAGTACAACAATGAGGCGATGGTCGACTTGCCTGCGAGGGCGCCGACCCCCTGGCCCCACTGCCAGGACGCCAGCCAGGTGTTCGCGCCTTTCGAAGCCTCAGCCAGGATCGTCAGGAAGCCCAGGACGAAGACGCCGAACCCGGCGGAGATCATCATCGCCGCGCCCGGACCGTCCGGCCTGTCCGCCAGGTTGAGTGCGTCCAGCTCGGGAGACTGGTTCATGGGTGCTGTCCCTTCGGTACTCATGAGATTGGGGCGACCTTGTTGATGAAGGCGCCAAAGACGCCGGCAATGGCGGCGGCGCCGAACGCGCCTACCAAGAGGACCAGGATCGCGGTGCGCAACCACGGACGCGCGATGATCCGGGGGCCGTAGTAGAGCACCAGGAGGAAGGCCGAGGTCGCCAGCAGTGGCGCCGCCCAGGCAATGTGTTCCTTCCACTCCATCCCGAAGTCGTGCCAACCCGCGGTCTCACCATTGACGTTGGCCAGGAGGAAGTTCCGAGGCGAACATACCGACGACGGCAGCTCGAGCCCGGCGCACTTGTCGAGCTTGACCCGATACCACGGGTAGACGATCCAGGTTCCGGTGATCACCGTGCCCCAGGCGATCACCGCCATCGCGCCGAACCCGACCTTGAGCCGCAGCACCCGCTCCTGGATACCCTTGGCCGTGATCAGCCCCGGCCGGAAGCTCCACAGGCCCGCCAAGGCGCCAGCGAAAGCCAACAAGAAGAGTGCTCCGAGGACCAGACCGTGGATGACGGCCCAGCTCTCTCTTGACGTGAGTTCCATTTGTCTCCCTATGCGCCTATCCGATGACGTCGCTGATCATGGCCGACGGCCCCAATGGGCGGCATCAGCGTTGACACCGTATGAGCATCGGCATTTCCACCTAGGGCCAAGGCTCAGCCTCCCCGCGGCGGTAGCCTTGCCGCTGCGCAACCTTCCCGGCTAGCGGCCCTGCACAGCGAACCGTGACGCGCCGCAGCGGCGAGACGCTGTTTCATCACCGAACGAGTGCGGACTGAGATCCCGAGAGGGCTCAGAACCGGACAGAGCGTGGGAGGCGACCGGTTGGCTGGCGAAGGGGCGGTCCGTGGAGCGCCAGCTGAGCGCGCTCGCGAAGGGGAGTCCCGCCGGATCCGGGTCCTGCTGGTGGACGACCATCCGTTGTTCCGGGCCGGTGTTCGTCAGCGGCTCAGCGAGCATGACCCCGACCTTGAGGTCGTCGGAGAGGCAGGGAGCTCCCGACAGGCGCAGGAGCTGGTTGCCCTGTTGTCGCCCGACGTAGTGCTCATGGACATTGCGATGGGCGACGAGAACGGCATCGAGGCCACTCGTGCGATCAAGCTGAAGGCTCCGGCCGTTGCGGTCATCATCTTGAGCCTGTACGACGACGTCCAGTACATCGAGGCCGCCGTCGAGGCCGGGGCCGCCGGCTATTTCCTCAAGACCGTGCAGGGTCCCGACCTCGCGGCTGCGGTTCGCAGCGCCCACTCTGGTGACACGGTCCTTAGCCCCGAGGTCGCGGGCAAGGTCTTCCGGAGGCTGCTGCCCCGGCTGCATGGTACGAACCAGCCAGCACCGGCTCAGCGCCTGAGCGAGCGAGAGGCGGAAGTTCTCGTGTTGGTCGCGCGTGGCGCCGCGAACAAGGAGATCGCCCGGTCCTTGGGCCTCAGCGTGCGAACAGTGGAGGCTCACCTCCGGAGTATCTTCGCCAAGCTTATGGTGGGGTCCCGCACCGAGGCTGTGGTCTTCGCTGTCAAAGCTGGTTTGCTGCGCCTGGAGGAGGTTGAGCTGCTGGATGGCTCTCGTGACTGACTTCTGGATGCGGTTGCGCGAGAGGCTGCGCGAGCGGCGCTTCTGGATGGTGCAGCTGCTCGTGGTTGTCATCGCCGCCGCACACACGTCCATCGAAACCAGCGGCGCGCTCCATGATGTAGGTGACCTCTATCTGCTGCCCGTCTCCGTGTTCTTCGTCCCAGTCCTGTATGCGGCGCTGAACTTCGGTCTTGTCGGCGCTCTTCCGACCGGGCTCTTGTGCGCCCTGCTGACAGCTCCAAACGTCGTCATCTTGCACACCGGAGCCGAACGGATCGGGGTCGTGCTGCAGCTTGCCTTCCTCGTGCTGCTCAGCGCCATGGTCGCGATTCGCGTCGACAAGGAGCGCGGCGCGAAGCTTGCGGTCGAAGATGCCAACCGGCGACTGGCACACACCCAGGTCTCGCTCAGGAGCTACATCGGGCTGGCCCTGCGGGCGCAGGAGGAAGAACGTTTCCGCCTCTCCCGCGAGCTCCACGACGAAACCGTGCAGGAGCTGGTCATCGCAAAGACAGCCCTCGAGGATGTCTCTGGAACGCCTGGCCAGCAGGCCCGGCTCGAGCTTGTCGACGCAGCACTGCAACGTTGCATCGACGGCATCCGGCGTTTCTGCCGCGCCTTGCGCCCATCCGTGCTGGACGACTTGGGGCTGGTGCCAGCGCTGGACTGGCTGCTCACGGACCTTGCCGGACGCACCGGGATCCGGATGGCGCTGGAGACCCAAGGCCACCGCCTGCCGCTGAGCCCCGAGCAGGAGCTGGTCATCTTCCGGGTCGCCCAGGAAGCCCTGCACAACGTCGAACACCACGCTCATGCGAGCGAAGTGGTGGTCCGACTCGCCTACGACCGCGCCGAGCTCTTTCTCGAAGTGGTAGATGACGGCTGCGGGTTCGACCCCGGCCATGTCCGGAAAGGCAGCCTTGGTCTGGCTGGGATGCAGGAACGGGCCAGCCTTATCGGTGCTGCGTTAGAGGTCCTCAGCCGTCCGGGCGGCACCTCCGTCAGGCTCGACCTCTCACCAGCCTGGGACCCCGCAGTCGCAGACTGACTGCCTGCATGAGAGCCGTTCACCTCGCCCGCTCGCTCTTCGTGAGGTGCCGGCCCGGCGTGAGCGCCCCCGAGTCCCCCGGCACTGTTGCTCAGCGCAGGCGCCATCCCTTGACGGGTGGAGGGGGTGGTGACTGTGCGCTGTCTTCGGTTGTGAACGCTGACGATCCGGCGAACTGCCTCGCCAGCTGTGTCCCATCACGCAACCCCGTCGGGAACGACGACTTGGCGACCTGTCGCCGAAGGGATGGGATGTCCAGCGGCCTGTCCGAGGCAACAGCCACGGTATTGCCGAACCGCTTTCCCTTGAGCACGTCGTGAGTCCCGATGAGGGCGACCTGCCCGAAGACGGTGACCAGCCCGGCATACACGCGGCGCACGTAGGCCATCCCCGGCTCGTCGGCCAGGTTGAGCAACATCGTCCCGCCCGGCCGCAGCACCCTGGCGACATCGGTGAGGAACTCGACTGTCCCGAGCTCCTGCGGGACACGGCCGCCGGCATACGCATCGAGCACCACGACATCCGCGCTCGCATCGGCGAGCTGGGCGATGCCCGCGAGCCCGTCGACCGGCCGCACCCTGATCCGGTGCGCTCGCGGCAACGGCAGCTCGCGGCGTACCAGCTCGGTGAGCTCCGAGTTCGGCTCGAGAACGATCTGGGGCGACCCGGGGCGCTCGGCGTTGACGTATCGGGCCAGGGTCAGCCCTGCGCCCCCGATGTGGGTGATGCCGAGCGGACCGACCGGCAACGTGTCGATGACCGCCGCGAAGTGGGCGATGTACTCGAAGCCGAGGTTGTGGGGGTCGGCAAGGTCAACGTGGGACTGGGGGCTGCCGTCCATCATCACGGTCACGCCGCCGCGACCGTCCTCGTCGGGCACCAGGTCGATCCCCATCCCGATCTCGAGCTCTGTCAAGGCAGGAGCATCGTCTTGATCGCTCGGCGCTCATCCATGGCGGCGTAGGCCTCGCCCACCTGGTCCAGGCGCAGCTCGAGGTCGAACACCAGCCCTGGCTCGATCGCGCCGGACAGCACGTCGTCGCGAAGTGCCGGGAGGTACTGCCGGGCCGGCGCCACGCCCCCGGCGACTCCGATGTTGCGGGAGAACATCTTGCGCACCGGCAGCTCGACCCCGTGGGGCACACCGACATAGCCGACGGTCGATCCCGGGCGGGCAATCGCCAGAGCGGTATTCATCGACTGGCCGGTGCCGACGCACTCCAGCACGGCGTCGGCGCCGATGCCGCGGGTCAGCGCCAGGACCGCGGCCTCTCCGGCCTCGCCCCGCTCGGCGATGATGTCGGTCGCGCCGAAGGACCGTGCGATCTGCTGACGACTCTCGTGCCGGGACATCGCCACCACGCGCTCGGCGCCCATTCTCGAGGCGGCAAGAACGCCTGACAGGCCCACGGCGCCGTCGCCCACGACGACGACGGTGTCGCCTTCCTGCACGTGCGCTGCCGTGGCCGCATGCCAGCCGGTGCCCATCACGTCCGAAAGCGCCAGCAGCGACGGAATCATTGCTGCGTCAGGGGTTTCGCGTGTCGAGACGAGCGTGCCGTCGGCCAGGGGGACCCGGACGTACTCGCCCTGGCCACCGTCCACCATCAGCCCGTCGCGGTCCGGGCCGCCCCAGTTTCCGCCCGTCGAACAGGCCGACTGCATCCCGACCAGGCAATGAGGACAGGTGTTGTCGGAGTACATGAACGGCGCGATGACGAAGTCGCCCTTGTTCAGCGACCGGACGTCCGAGCCGACCTCTTCGACGATGCCCACGAACTCGTGGCCGATCCGGAACGGCTTCGCGATGTGGTTGTCACCGCGGAAGAACCAGAGGTCCGATCCGCAGACGCAGGCTGCGACGACCCTCACGATCGCGTCGGTGGGCTTCTGGATGGTGGGGTCCGGCTGGTCCTCGAGCCGGACGTCGCGGGCACCGTAGATCGTTGTCGCCTTCATGGGCTCAACCCTAGGCCGCGCCAGGAACCGGCAGATGCCACCATGGGGCCATGCCAGCCCGTCGCCGCATCACCTCCGCCGAGGGTCTGGAAGCAGTTCGGGTGTGGCGCACCGACCCGACTGCCGCCACGCCGGCCACGGTTGCCGCGGCGGTTCGCTTCACCCTTGAGGAGCTGGCCGCGCGCGCGCCGGGACGGACGCTGGAAGTCCGCGTGCCGCCATACGGCGCGGTGCAGTGCGTCGAGGGGCCGCGGCATACCCGTGGCACACCGCCGAACGTGATCGAGACGGACTCGCGAACCTGGCTGGATCTGGCCACGGGGCAACAGGGCTGGGCCGGCGCTCTGGCCAGCGGCACGGTGCACGCGAGTGGTCTGCGGGCGATGTTGGACGAGTACCTGCCGCTTGTCCCTGACTAGGCTCGGGTCATGCGCTTCGGTCTGACCATCCTCCCGGAGCACACCTGGGTCGCGGCGGCCCCGAGGTGGCGCCGAGCCGAGGAGCTTGGCTTCGACCACGCCTGGACCTACGACCACCTCGTATGGGGCGGCCTGCCCGACTCGCCCTGGTACGGCACCACGCCCACATTGACGGCGGCTGCGATGGTCACCTCGACGATCCGGCTCGGCACCTTCGTCACATCGCCGAACTACCGCCACCCGGTGACGTTCATGCGCGACCTGCTGGCGCTGGACGACATCTCGGGCGGTCGCTTGATCTGTGGGATCGGCGTCGGTGGCGACATCGACAGCGCGCTTCTTGGCGGTCAGGCGCTGACGCCCCGGCAGCGGGTCGACCGTCTGAACGAGTTCACCGAGCTGCTCGACCGGTTGCTCACGACCGACCATGTGACCTATGACGGCACCTACTTCTCGGCAGTGGATGCGCGCACCTTGCCGGGCCCGGTTCAGCGGCCGCGGATCCCGTTCGTCATGGCTGCCAACGGTCCTCGCTCGCTTCGGATCGCCGTCGAGTTCGGTGCGGGTTGGGTTACCACGGGCCCGACGGTCGAGACGATGGATGAGTGGTGGACCGCGTTGGCCAAGCTGGGGGAGCGGCTCGACCAGGCCCTGGCCGAGGCTGGCCGGGACTCTGCGACGTTCGACCGTTACCTGAACCTGGACTCCTCACCCCGGTTCGCGCTGGCGAGTGTGGGCACGTTCGAGGAGATGGTTGGCCGCGCGGGTGAGCTGGGGTTCACCGATGTCATCACCCACTGGCCCCGGCTCGATGGCCCGTATGCCGGTGACGAGAGTGTGCTCGAGGCCGTCGCCTCAGACGTGATCCCCAAGTTCCGGCAAACCTAGGGAGCGTGCCGGCTGCAGGCCCGCAAACCTAGGGAGTTTGCGCAGTCCCGGGCCGCAAACCTAGGGAGTTTGCGCGGTCCCTGGCCGCAAACCTAGGGAGTTTGCGCGGTCCCTGGCCGCAAACCTAGGCAGCGTGCGGGGTCCCAAGTTATTCACAGTCCCGAGGTTTGGCAGTCCACGCCGTGCACAGTCCCTAGGTTTGCGGGTTGATCGTCGAC
>JBDTOA010000029.1:0-14345 GCA_039933475.1 Dermatophilaceae bacterium | reverse complement strand
GCGCTGGCCATCCCGGCGTTCTACGCGGTGGGGCTGCTGACCAGCTCCAACTCGAGCTTCACCATCGCCGACTTCTGGCGCTTCATGGTCGTCCACCTGTGGGTCGAGGACTTCCTGGAGATCTTCACCACCGTCCTGGTGGCCTACATCTTCGTGATGCTCGGCGTGGTGCGGGAGCGCGTCGCGCTGCGGGTGATCTACCTCGATATCCTGCTCTACTCCGCCGGCGGGATCATCGGCACCATGCACCACCTGTACTTCTCCGGCAGCGCCGCGGAAGGCATGGCCCTGGGCGCGTTCTTCTCGGCCCTCGAGGTCATTCCCCTGACCTTCCTCACCGTTGAGGCTTGGTCGTTCCTGCAGCTTGGCGCCCGCCAGGAGTCCAAGTCGACAACGCCGTTCCCGCACCGCTGGGCGGTGATGTTCCTGGTCGCCGTCGGCTTCTGGAACTTCCTCGGTGCCGGCATCTTCGGCTTCCTGGTCAACCTGCCGATCGTCTCCTACTACGAGATCGGCACAGCACTGACGGCAAACCATGCTCATGACGCGATGATGGGCGTGTACGGGATGCTCGCGATGGGGCTAGCGCTGTTCTGCCTGCGTTACCTGATTCCCACCGAGCGCTGGCCGGACCGGCTGGCCAAGATCTCGTTCTGGTCCTCAAACATCGGCCTTGCCTGGATGTCCTTCGCCAGCCTGTTCCCGCTTGGCATCCTGCAGCTGTTCGCCTCGGTCAACCATGGCTACTTCGCTGCGCGACAGCTCTCGTTCATCACCGACCCGACCAACAGCGTCTTCGAGTGGCTGCGGCTGCCGGGGGACCTGCTGTTCATCATCGGCGGTGTCCTGCCGTTCCTGTACATCTGCTGGCTCGGGGTCCGTTACCGGGTGGGCGGGGCGACGCTGGATCTGCCTGAGGGCGTCCTGTTCACCGAGATCGTCGAGTCGACCACCGCCGGAGCGGGGGACCGGGAACGGTGAACCTGAACCCCGAAGTGGCCATCGTGGGTGCCTACGCCATCGTCCTGCTCGCCGTAGCCGCGATCCTGGACTGGCTGGGCCAGCACACCCAGCGCCGCTCCGAGCGTTTCCGGACAGCGGGTTTCCGCTACCAACCCCAGCACGACGCCTGGACCTGCTCGCAGGACGAGATGCTCTGGCCGATGGAGTACGACACGGAGCGACATCTGGTGCGCTACCGCGCCAAGGCGTCGGTGTGCAACGCCTGCCATGTCAAGCCCGACTGCACCGACTCCCTGCAAGGGCGGGAGGTCATTCGCCCCCTCGCGCCCTGGCCGCACTCGGAGGCCGGTCGCTTCCACCGCGGCATGTCGCTGATGATCGTCGGTCTTGCCGCCGTGCTGCTGCTGGTCGCGGCGGCCAGACACCCGCAGCCCCCGACGCTGGTGCTCGGTCCGCCGCTGCTGTTCACGATCCTGCTCGGGTTTCGCTACAGCGCCCACTTCCGGGCCACACCGGCCAACTTCCCGGCGCCGACCCCGGCCACCGGGCTACGGGTCACGCGGCCGTCGCGCACCCGCTGGGGATCCGACGTCCGGGAGGACTCATGATCAAATTTGCACTGCTTGTCCTGGTCGTGCTGCTCGGACTTGGCGGCGCAAACGCCAGGGTGCTGCGCGAGTACCAGCGGGGGGTGCTGTTCCGGCTGGGTCGTCTGCGTCCGCTTGCCGGTCCAGGTCTGGTGTTCCTGATCCCGTTTGTCGATCGGATGGAGCGCGTCGACCTCCGGACCGTCACCTTGACCATCCCTCCGCAGGAGGTCATCACCCGCGACAACGTGCCCGCCCGGGTCAACGCCGTCGCATACTTCCGGGTCACCGACCCCGTCAGGGCCATCACCGAGGTTGAGGCCTACCCGGTCGCCACCTCCCAGATCGCCCAGACAACGCTGCGATCCGTGCTCGGCCGGGCCGAGCTCGACGACCTGCTCTCTGAGCGCGACCAGCTCAACGACAGCCTCCGGCGCATCATCGACGACCAGACCGAGCCCTGGGGCATCAAGGTCACCACCGTCGAGATCAAGGACGTAGAGATCCCCGAGGCGATGCAACGGGCCATGGCCCGTCAGGCTGAGGCAGAGCGCGAACGGCGGGCGAAGATCATCAACGCCGAGGGCGAGTTCCAGGCGGCTCAGAAGATCTACGAGGCCGCCGAGATCCTCAGTCGCAACCCGGCGGCCCTCCAGCTGCGCTACCTCCAGACGCTGCTCGAGCTCGGCGGCGAGAAGTCGACCATCGTGTTCCCGTTGCCGATGGACCTCATCAAACCGTTCCTGGGTAAGGGCACGCAGGGGGAGGGCGCGCAGGTTGCTCATGGGCTGGATCTGTCGGCGCACGCCGAAGCCCTTCACGGGCTTCTCAACGGCTCCGATGCCGGCGGCGCAACCAAGCACAGCGCGGGCGAGGTCGATGCGCAGCTCCACCCAACAGACCCACGGTAGGTCTGGCACCTGCATGGTGGCCGACGACAAATTCGCCGGGTTCGGCAACATCTATAGCGACCCGGGCGTTGCCAGAGAGAGATTCTGGGACACACTTGACCCGTGGACGCGCAGAGAGAGATCGGTGTCACGGAGCTGGCCCTTCGGGACGCCCACCAGAGCCTGATGGCCACCCGGATGGCCCTCGAGGACATGGTGGGTGCCTGTGAGGACATCGACAATGCCGGGTACTGGAGCGTGGAGTGCTGGGGTGGCGCCACCTTCGACGCCTGCATCCGCTTCCTCAACGAGGATCCCTGGGAGCGCCTGCGAACATTCCGCGAGCTCCTTCCCAACAGTCGCCTGCAGATGCTCCTGCGCGGCCAGAACCTGTTGGGCTACCGGAACTACGGCGACGACGTCGTTGACCACTTCGTCGAAAGGGCAGCCGAGAACGGCATGGACGTGTTCCGGGTGTTCGACGCACTGAACGACACCCGCAACGTGCAGCGTGCCATCACCGCAGTCAAGAAGTCGGGCAAGCATGCGCAGGGCACCATCTGCTACACGACCAGCCCCTTTCACAACGTCGAAGGCTATGTGCGCCAGGCCCGCGAGCTGGCTGACCTCGGAGTCGACTCACTGGCCATCAAGGACATGGCAGCGCTGCTGAAGCCGCAGCCGGCATACGACCTCGTATCGGCCATCAAGGCCGAGCTCCCGGACATGCAGGTCAACGTCCACTGCCACGCGACCACGGGGGTCACTCTGGTTTCTCTGATGAAGGCCATCGAAGCCGGCGCGGACGTGGTCGACACGGCTATCAGCTCGATGTCGCTCGGCCCAGGTCACAACCCCACGGAGTCCCTCCAGGAGATGCTGGAAGGCACTGGGTACGTGGCGAACCTCGACAAGGTGCGCCTCGGCCGGATCAAGAGACATTTCGCCGAGATCAAGCCCCGATACACGCAGTTCATGTCCTCGTTCAACGTTGAAACCGACATCTTCGACAGCCAGATCCCTGGCGGCATGATCTCCAACATGGAGTCCCAGCTCAAGGCGCAGGGTGCTGGTGACCAGCTGAACGAAGTGCTCGAGGAAGTCCCGCGGGTCCGCGAGGATGCCGGATATCCTCCGTTGGTCACGCCGTCCAGCCAGATCGTCGGCACCCAGGCTGTGTTCAACGTGATCATGGGCCGATACAAGGTCATGACGGCCGAGTTCGCCGACCTCATGCTGGGTTACTACGGCTTCACCTTGGGCGAGAAGGATGCGGACGTTGTCGCCCAGGCAAGGTCCCAGACCGGCAAGGACACCATCACCGGGCGTCCGGCCGACCTCATCGCCCTCGAGTGGGACACCCTGCACGACGAGGCCGCCGCGATCGAAGGCTTTGACGGCTCCGAGGAGGACGTGCTCACCTACGCGATGTTCCCCAAGGTGGCGCCTGGCTTCTTCGCCACCCGGGCCGATGGCCCCAAGAACGTCGGCAAGGACCCCGCCGAGCTTGAGGCTGAACGTGCCGCAGCCGCGGCGGACTCCAAGACCGGTCCGGTACACGGCCCGATCAACTACGAGATCACCATCAACGGCAAGAGGCACTCCGTCGGAGTCAAGCCCGCCTAGGAAGTTGGACCCGTCCATGCCAGAGCGCCCCACCCGACCCAAGCCATCCAAGCCCAAGCAACAGACCATGCAGGAGCGGATCGCCGAGCTGCGCGCGCGCCGTGAGGAGGTCATCGCTGGAGGCGGTGAGAAGCGCCACGCAAAGCAGCACGACGCCGGCAAGCTGACCGCACGCGAGCGGATCGCCGAGCTGGTCGACCCGCTCAGCTTCGAGGAGAGCGGGATGCTCGCCCAGCACCGCACCACGCTGTTCGGGATGGACACTGCCGTCATGCCGGCCGATGGTGTGGTCACGGGCGCAGCATCGGTGCTCGGTCGCCCCGTGCACCTGGCCAGCCAGGACTTCAGCGTCGCAGGCGGCTCTGCCGGGGAGATGCACTCGGTCAAGGTGGCAAAGGCGATGCGTTCAGCGTTGTACAACGGCACCCCCTTCGTCTTCTTCAACGACTCCGGGGGCGCTCGCGTCCAGGAGGGCATCGACTCGCTGTCGGGCTACGGCAAGGTGTTCTTCCAGAACGTCGCGCTGTCAGGGGTGGTGCCCCAGATCTCGATCGTCGCCGGTCCATGTGCGGGTGGCGCGGCATACTCCCCGGCGTTGACGGACTTCATCATCCAGACCGCCGCGTCGCGGATGTTCATCACCGGTCCCGACGTGATCAAGCAGGTCACCGGCGAGGAGGTCACTGCTGAGGCCCTGGGAGGCCCGGGTGCCCACATGATGCGATCGGGAGTGACGCACTTCGTCGCCGATGATGACCACCAGGCCATCCTCATCTGCAAGAAGCTGCTCAGCTTCCTGCCGAGCAACAACACCGAGGAGCCACCGTTCATCGCGGGCAACGACGTTGTCGAACGCGACGAGAGTCTCAACTCGGTCATTCCCGATGACCCGAAGAAGGGCTACGACGTCCGCGAGGTCATCCTCAAGCTCGCCGACCTGAGTGACTTCCTCGAGGTTCAGGCCGGGTTTGCCCCCAACATCGTCGTCGGCTTCGGTCGCATCACCGGTCGCACGGTCGGCTTCGTCGCCAACCAGCCGATTGCCATGTCCGGGGTGCTGGACATCGACTCCTCCGACAAGGGGGCGCGGTTCGTCCGGTTCTGCAATGCCTTCAACATCCCGCTGGTGACCCTGGTGGACGTTCCCGGGTTCCTGCCCGGGGTCACCCAGGAGCATGCCGGGATCATCCGGCACGGGGCAAAGATGCTGTATGCGTACTCCGCGGCGACCGTCCCGAAGATCACGGTGGTCCTGCGGAAGGCCTACGGCGGCGCATACCTGGCAATGTGCGGCAAGGACCTGGGTGCCGACCGCGTGTTCGCCTGGCCGACGGCTGAGATCGCCGTGATGGGGGCCGAGGGCGCAGCGGGGGTGGTCTTCCGGAAAGAGATCGCTGACGCCGACGACCCGGTTGCCAAGCGCGCGGAGCTGGTGCAGCTGTATCGCGACGCGTTCTCGACGCCCTACGTGTCTGCTGCCCGCGGGCTGGTTGACGACATCATCGAGCCGTCGGACACCCGCCGCAAGCTCGCCCGCGCGCTGGAGAACCTCTCCGGCAAGCGAGAGCTACGTCCGCCCAAGAAGTACGGCCTGATCCCGCTCTGACCCGAACTCGCGCGCAGAAGCAAGGGTCGGCAGGGAAAAGCAAGAAAAGCAAGGAAGAGCAAGGAAGAACAAGGAGCAGCATGACCGAGACGAACGACACGGTTGCCGAGCTGAGGGCACTCGTCGCCGAGCTGACGGGTCGCGTCCAGTCGCTGGAGGAAGTAGCGGCCAGGCAACATCCCGAGGTCAACGAGGAGGTGCTGCTGGCAATCTCCGCCGCCTGCGCCGCGTACCTGGGCAAGCGGGCCACCATCAAGCAGGTTCACCTGCGCCGTGGCAGCTCGTGGACCGCGCAGGGACGCGCCGCAGCCCAGCAGTCGCACGCCGACCTTCATGGTCTGTTGTGACCTGCGAACAGGCCGAGACCGAGCACGACGAGGCCACGAGATGAGACTGGCGAGCACATGAAGCTAAAGGTCACTGTGAACGGGTCGGTCTACGAGGTCGACGTCGAGGTCGAGGAGGAGCCCCTGCCGACGCTGGGCACCGTCCTCGTGGGTGGCATGTCCGCCTTCGGCATGACACCTTCCATAGCGAAGGCCCCCGGCACCTCCGCCGACGCTTTGACCGCCCCGATGGGCGGCACTGTCGTCAAGGTCCTGATCGAGGCGGGCGCCGAGGTGAAGTCTGGCGACACCTTGTTCGTGCTGGAGGCCATGAAGATGGAGACCGAGGTGACTGCGCCCAAGGATGGCACGGTCAGATCGGTCGATGTGGAAGTTGGAGACGCGGTTCAGGGTGGCCAGGTCCTGATCGAGTGGGACGACTGACCATTCCACGCGTGCAAGGGTGGGCCCATGGAGATCCGCGAGCCCGCCCACCACGTCAGTCCTCGCGCGATCGTGTTCTGGACGGTTCGCGCGGTGCCCGGATGGCTATTGGTGCTGGCTGGCGAGCTGCTCTGGTTCGTCGTGGCCCGCGACCACACGATCTTGCGGGTCGCTGCTCTGATCCTCACCCTTCTTCTCGCCGGCACGCACCTGGTCGTGATGCCGCAGTGGCGCTTTCGGGTTCACCGCTGGGAGGTCACCGACAACGCCGTGTACACCAGATCGGGCTGGATCACCCAGGAGCGACGGATCGCCCCGATCTCCAGGGTCCAGACCGTCGACACCGAACGAGGACCGCTGGAGCAGCTGTTCGGGCTCGCGAACGTGACCGTGACCACGGCGTCGGCCGCCGGGCCGTTGCGGATCCTCGGGCTCGACCGCGCAGTTGCTGACGGACTGGTCGCCCAGCTCACGGAGGTGACCAGCCAGAGCCAGGGCGACGCCACATGAGCGGCCCAAGAGGACAAGACCAGTCCTGGCGGCGGCTGAGTCCTCTCATGTTGCTGGTCCACCCGGTCCGGGAGCTGGGCCGCGCCATACCCGCCCTCGTTGGCCTGATCGTTGCGGGCCGCTCGGTCGGTGACGGGCAGCTCTGGTGGCTGGGCCCCATAGGTGTTGCCGTCGTCGTCGCCTTGAGCGTGCTGCGCTGGGCGACCACGCGATACCGGATCACCCCCGAGCAGGTGCAGCTGCGAACTGGACTTGTCCAACGCAAAACCGTTGCCACGCCTGCGGATCGGGTTCGTAGCGTGGACGTGACCGCTTCACCCCTGCACCGGCTGCTGGGTCTGGCAAAGGTGGACATCGGCACAGGTAGCCACGAGAGCGGCAGCGGCCTTTCGCTGGACTCGCTTCCCGCTGCCGAGGCGACAGCACTGCGCGCCGAGCTGCTCCATCGCAGCTCCTTTGGTGCGGTGCCCGTGCCGGGGCCCGCGGAGGAGATGGTCGCGGCTGCGGAGGATGACACCGAGCTGGCGCGCCTGGATCCCCGCTGGGTGCGTTTCGCTCCCTTCACCATGTCGGGGGTCTTGGCTTCTGCCGCGATCCTGGGCGTCGCGTGGAACCTCCTGGACCAGCTGCAGGTCACCCCCAGCGAGGTGGGCCCGGTGAAGGACCTGCTCCGCCACCTGCAGCGCAGCCCTGTCTGGGTGGACGTACTGCAGGGACTGGGTGCTGTCGTCACCATCGCCGCGGTCCTGTCCATCGGCGGTTATGCCCTCTCCTACTGGGGTTTTCGCCTTTCCCGCCATGCCCGGGGCAGCCTCCACATCACCCGTGGCCTATTGACCACCAGGGCGATCAGCATCGAGGAGCGACGGTTGAGGGGGGTCGAGCTTGCCGAGCCCCTGCTGCTGCGGGCGGTGCATGCAGCGCGTCTCAGGAGCATCACGACGGGTCTGAGGTCCAGGGGCGGCGCCGACGGCGGGAGCTCGCTGCTTCTTCCTCCGGCCCCGCGTGAGGTGGCGCGAAGCGTTGCTGCCCAGGTCCTGCCTGATCCCACTGTGCTGCGGGTCCCCCTCATCGCCCACGGACCGGCCGCCCGACAGCGCCGCTATGTCCGTGCGCTCACACCTGCGCTTCTCCTGGTTGCCGTTACAGGGGTGCTCATCTGGGCCGGCGCCTCGTCCTGGCTGGCCCTGCCTGCCCTCCTGACGGTCCCTGTTGCCGCGATCCTCGCGGCGGATCGGTACCGATCCCTTGGTCACGCCCTAGCTGGCAACACCCTTGCTGTGCGGCAAGGCTCGCTCGACCGGCGCCTTGACGTCCTCGAGTGCGAGGGCATCATCGGCTGGAACCTGCGCGAGAGCTTCTTCCAGCGCCGTGCCGGTCTTGCGACCCTGACCGCGACGACGGCCGCAGGCAGACAACAGTATGCCGTGCCCGACCTTCCGCTCCCCATGGCGCTCTCGCTCGGAAACCGTGCACTGCCAGGGCTGTTGGCGGCCTTTCTCGTGCGCGGCCCAGATCCTGCCTAGACCCAGCTCGGCAGCCACATCCGCAGCTGCCACTGCCGGTAGGGAATGACCTGAGCGGTGTAGATGGGGTAGAAGAAGGCGAAGCAGGCGACGCTGGCGATGACGAAGATCCCGGCCGCAATCAGTCCGGCCCGTCGCCTCTGCGGTGACGCCTTGGGACCGCCGATCCCGAGCCCCAGCACATACGTCACAGCAAGCACGATGAACGGCACGAACGCGACCTCGTAGAAGCTGAAGATGGTGCGGTGCTGGTAGTTGAACCACGGCAGGTAGCCGCCAGCGAGTCCCGCCAGAATCGCACCGGCGCGCCAGTCGCGGCGCAGGGCCCACATGAACAGCAGGACGAAGATCGCGAGCGTCGCCCCCCACCACAAGGTCGGGGTGCCGATTGACGTGATCGCCTTGCTGCACTGTGCGACCACGCAACCGTCATGCCCCTTGGTCGGCCCCTCGTAGAAGAAGGAGGTCGGCCGGCCCTGGATCAGCCACGACCAGGGGTTGGTCTTGTACGGGTGGTCCGAGGTCACGTTGATGTGGAAGCTGTACATCTCCTCGTGGTACTGCCACAGGGAGCGCAAGGGGTCAGGCACCCACGCGAAAGTGGTTGCCTTGTGGGTTGCCGCCCACTGCCGGTCATACGCATTCGTGGAGGCGAACCAGCCTGTCCACGAGGCCATGTAGACAGAGAGCGTCAGGGTGATGGTCAGCACACCGGCATACACGGCGTCCAGGACGAGCGCGCCCCACCACCAGTGACGGACGCCGGCGGCCCGACGAGCGCCCATGTCCCAGAAGACGGTCATCAGTCCGAAGGCGACGACGAAGAAGATGCCGGACCACTTGGTGCCCGTGGCCAGCCCCAGGCAGATGCCGGCGACCCATCGCCATGGCCGCCAGCCGAGCCACGGGCCGAGGGTCATGCGCACGCGCCGAGTGGTTCCGTCAGAGTGCTGAGGTGGTCGGGGTGCGCTCTGTAGCGCGGCCACCTTGCGTGCCAGCAGCGCGCGTGAGTGGTCGCGGTCGAGCAGCAGGGCGCAGAATGCGGCGAACGCCCAGAACATCAGGATGAGGTCGAGCAGGCCGATGCGCGACTGGACGAAATGGTGGCCGTCAAAAGCCAGCAGGATGGCGGCGATCGTCCCGATCAGCGTCGACCCGAACATCCGCCGAGCGGCCCGCCCCACCATGAGGATGGAGATGGTGCCCAGCAGTGCGACTGAGAACCGCCATCCGAACGAGCTGGCCGCCCCGAAGATGTGCTCGCCGACCGCGATGACCCACTTGCCGACGGGGGGATGAACCACGAGGTCGGCGTTGGTGCCGAAGACATCCGGGGTGCCGTGGGTGAAGAGGGCGTCCGCCTTCTCGTTGGTCGAGGCGATGCGTCGCTCGTAGCCGTACTGGAGGAAGGAGTAACCCTCCTTGACGTAGTACGTCTCGTCGAAGACGAGCTTGTTCGGCCGACCCAGCTGCCAGAACCGCAGGAAGCCGCCGACCGCCGCGACGATCAGTGGCGCCAACCAGCCCCACAACACGTCGGTGGGCTGATACCCGAGCAGCCGCGAGCGCAGGTTCTGCTCGCTCGGGGTCATGGCGGACATCGTATGCAGCGAACCCGCGGCCCGGTGAACGCGTCCCGCGCGAGGTAGGTCGCGCCTGAGAGGATCGAAGCGTGACAAACCCCGCCGCCGGCGTCCTGGTCCTCGCTGCCACCCCGATCGGGGACCCGCAGGACGCCGCCCCACGACTTGCCCACGAGATCGCGACCGTCGACGTGGTCGCGGCCGAGGACACCCGTCGCTTCGGGCGGCTGTGTCGTGCGCTGGATGTCAAGGCGTCCGGCTCGGTCGTCAGCTACTACGAGCACAACGAGGCCACTCGCACTCCCGACCTCCTCGCCCGCCTGGTGGGCGGGGCCCGTGTGCTGGTGGTCACCGATGCCGGTATGCCGTCTGTGTCCGACCCCGGTTATCGCCTGGTGATCGCTGCCGTTGAGGCGGGCATCAAAGTCACCTGTGTTCCTGGCCCGAGCGCGGTTCTGATGGCGCTCGCGGTGTCAGGACTTCCTGTGGATCGCTTTTGTTTTGAGGGGTTTCCGTCGCGAAAAGCGGGAGAAAGGCTGCGGGGCTTCAAGGCGCTGGCACAGGAGAGACGAACGATGATCTTCTTCGAGGCCCCGCATCGACTCGACTCGACCCTGGCCGCGATGGCGGAGGTTTTCGGCCCTGGACGGCCTGCGGCGGTGTGCCGCGAGCTCACCAAGACCTATGAAGAGGTCAGGCGAGGGGGTCTGGCCGAGCTGGCGACGTGGGCCGCCGAGGGCGTGAAGGGCGAGATCACCGTTGTCGTTGGTGGGGCACCCGCAGTGGTGAGCGACCTGCAGTCGGAGGCTGCCGTCATACAGGCCCGGGTGGCTGCTGGTGAACGGTTGAAGGAGGTGTGCGCGGAAGTCGCCGCAGTGACAGGGCTGAGCCGAAAGGACCTGTACAACGCCGCACTCGCTGCGCGGCTGAGGTAGCGGTGCCCCTGGTGCCCCTACTTCTGTGCGCTGACCATCGTCGCCACCTGCGCGGCGCTCGCCCTCAGCGCCGCATCGGTGCTCGATGAAGGACCGCCGTCGGTGAAGCCTGCCTCCACAACAGTGACAACGGCGCCCGACTGTACCGACGTGTATCCGGAGGCAGGCATCTTGTCTGGCGCTCCCGTGAAGGTCTTGCCCTCACGCAGCAGGTCATTGAGGTTGCCTGTTCCGCTGCCGTCCAGCACCTGCTTGATCGACGCGGCGGTCAACGGGGATGGCATCTGTATCCGCGAGACGACGAAAAGCACTGGTCTGCCACCGATCTGGCCGGTGGCAAGGGATCGCGTTGCCTTCACACAAGGCACCGTCTGGAACTTCGTCTTCACCTGGCCCCGAGCATGCCCCGCGCAGTCGGTGACCACGTCCGAGAGCTTCACGCTGTAATCCGCGGGTGTCGAGCTGCGGGCAGTCGCAGCGGGGGGCTTTTGTTCGTCTGAACCAGGGGAGTGTGACAGCGCGATGCCGCCGGCGAGCAGAGCCGCGATGACGGCGCCCGCGATGATCAGGGTCTGTCGCGATGGTGCCGCCTTCAGGTGACTTGTCGAAGGAGGGGGCGGCGAGCTGATCGGCCTCGCGGCGGGGGGCCGCGCCTGCGCGGGAGCCATCGGGACCGGTTGGGCAGGAGTGGGGTTGGGGTCGGCGACAGGAGGAGACCCTGGTGCTGCGAGGCGCTCGGACGTGCGTCGAACCAGCTCGGCAATGTGGGCGGCCGAGTTTTCGGTGTCAGCGTTCGAACCCATCCGCTCCGGGTCGTCGAGCCCGGCGTCGGCGGGGGAGTCCTGTCGCGAGCCGCGATCTCGTTCCGATGGTGACATTGCCTTCCAGCATGCCCGTCAGGTGGGTATTGCTCCAACTCGGCGCCCAGGGTGGCCGGCTCAGTCGCCACTCATCCAGCGGTACTCGACCTCGGGACGGCCCGTTCCGCCGTACCGCGAGCGCCGCACAACTAGCCCTGAGTCGGCGAGGTGCTCGAGGTAACGGCGAGCCGTGACCCTTGACGCCCCAACCGCGGCGGCCACCTCAGTGGCGGACAGGCTCTCGGCGGAGGGACGCAGCACCGCTACGACCACGTCCAGCGAGTCGGAGCTCATCCCCTTGGGCAGGTTGCTCGGGTCGTTGCCGCGCAAGGTGCCCAGGACCCGGTCGACCTCATGCTGCCCCACGGCGAAGTCACCGGCGAGCTGAAGCCGGTATGCCGCGTAGCGCTCGAGCTTGTCGCGAAGCGCCGCGAACGTGAAGGGCTTCAGCAAGTAGTGCACCACGCCCTGGGAGACCGCGGCGCGCACGACCTCGAGGTCCCGGGCGGAGGTGACTGCGATGACGTCTGCCCTGTGCCCCGCGGTCCGCATGGCGCGGACCACGTCCAGGCCGTGGATGTCAGGCAGGTGCATGTCGAGCAGCACCAGGTCCACGCTCGACGACGGGTCGCCCAGCTTGCGCAGTGCCCCACCCCCGTCGTGGGCCACCCCGCACACGACGAACCCCGGGACCCGTTCAACGTAGGTGCGGTGCGCTTCGGCAGCCACGGGCTCGTCCTCAACGACCAGAACCCCGATCTCACTCGCGCCCTCACCCGCACCCTGAATCGTGCGTTCACTCGTGCCCTCACCCGCACCCTCACTCACGGCGCAACTCCCTGGCCAAGGGGTAGCCGGACGGTGAATACGGCGCCGACGAACCCAGCACCGTCGGGCATTCCAGAGTCGAGCGTCGTGAAGCCATCGAGTCCCCCATCCGGCAGCGGTGCCTCTTGGTGAAGGCTGCCACAGTCGGCCCGGCCGACGTCTATGGTGCCGTGATGGCGGCTGGTCGCCTGCCCGACCAGCGCCAGACCGAGGCCGTGACCGATCAACTGCTCATCGTGCTTGGTCGACCAGCCCCGGGTGAACGCCTGCGCGGCAGATGAGTCATCCAGGCCGATGCCGGAGTCGCTGACGCGCAGAACCAGGGTGCTGGCCATGTCGACGCCTGCAGGCGCATCCTCGACCCAGCTGCTGAAGCCGACCCGGCGCGGCCCCGGAGCCGCCGCGGCCGCGTCGATCGCGTTGTCCAGCAGGTTGCCCACCACCGTGATCAGGTCTCGGGCGGGGATGACTCCCTCGGGCACGGCGCTGGTCGGGTCGACCTCAAGCTCGACGCCGCGTTCGTTGGCTTCAGCGGCCTTGCCCAGCAGCAGCGCGGCAAGCACCGGCTCGTCAACAGCTCCGACGACCATGTCCGTGAGCTTCTGGGCCTGGGCGAGCTCTGCGGTGGCGAAAGTCAGGGCCTGATCCGTGCGGCCCAGCTCGATGAGGCTGATCACGGTGTGGAGCCGGTTGGCGGCCTCGTGGGCCTGGGAGCGCAAGGCCTCGGTCAGCGAACGGGCCGTGTCCAGCTCGCCGGTGAGCTCCTGCAGATCCGTGTGGTCGCGCAGCGTCAGCACGGAGCCGAGCTCACGTCCCTCCCAGCGGGCCGGCGCCTGGTTGATCACCAGCACCCGGTTCTCGGTGAGGTGGATCGCGTCGTCCACCTCTCGACCCCCCGCCAGGGCTTCGGTCATCGGTGCGGGCAACCCCAGCTCGTCGAGGGTGCGGCCGACCCAGGCGTCCGGGAGGTCTAGCAACCGGCGCGCCTCGTCATTGGCCAGGGTCAGGCGTCCATGTACATCGAGCAGGACAAGACCCTCACGGACCGAATGCAGTACGGCGTCGTAGAACTCGTACATCCGCGCCAGCTCCGCTGGTCCCATGCCGTGGGTCTGCCGGCGCAGGCGTCGGGCTATCAGTGCGGTGCCCGTCGCGGCCAGCAGCAGGGCGGTCCCTGCCGCGCCGAGCAGCCCGGGCACCACGTGGGACAGCTGTTGTGCGATGGCTGCCCGGGTGACGCCCACCGAGACCAGCGCGATCACCTGGCCGCCGTCGGCCCGCACCGGCACCACTGCGCGTTCCGAGGGACCGAACGAGCCGCCGTACGTCTCCAGCACCACGCCACCCGCGACGGCGTCGTCGATGTGGCCGCTGAACCGCAAGCCGATAAGTTCCGGCTTGGGGTGCGTGTAGCGGATTCCCTGAGTGGTCATCACGACGACGAAGTCGGTGCCGGTGTCGCGTCCGACCTGCACCGTGTAGGGCTGCAGCACCGCGGTCGGGTCGGGTGAGCTCAGGGCGGACCGCACCTGCGGGGACGCCGCGACGCTCCTGGCTACTGCGAGAACCTTGGCGCTGGTGGAGGCCTGACTGCTCTGCCGGGCCTGCAGGTATGCCGCCGTGCCTCCGGCCAGAACCACAACCGCGACGACGACCACCTG
>JBDTOA010000028.1:0-14586 GCA_039933475.1 Dermatophilaceae bacterium | reverse complement strand
GTGCCTCTTCGGCAGCTCGACGCAATGCGGCTCGGCCTTCCTTGGTCGGCACATACCCCACGACAACGGCCACTGGAACCTCCTTGGTCACCACACCGCGGCGACACTGCCGCGCAAAGTGACGCTATCGGATATTCGCGCCGTGGTCGTCAGCGCCCACGGGTGCGAGCCATCGTGTCGCGGAGGATCTTGCCCACCTGACCGATCTCGATGAGGAACCCGTCGTGACCATGCTGCGAGCTGATGATGTGAGCGGGATCGGAACTGGCACTCGCGCGCGCGATCTCGTGCGACAACCTGAGCGGATAGAGCCGGTCGGAGTCGACCCCGACAACGACCAGGTCCGCCGTCACGCGCTCGAGAGCCGCCTGCACACCGCCGCGTCCGCGGCCCACGTCATGGGAGTTCATCGACTCGGTGAGGACCACGTAGGAGTTGGCGTCGAACCGAACAGCCAGCTTGTCGGCGTGGCGGTCGAGATAGCTCTCCACCGCATATCGCCCACCCCCGCCCAGTGGCTGCTCCTCTCCCTGGGGCTCACGACCGAAGCGGGCGTCGAGCTCCACCTCGCTGCGGTAGGTGACGTGCGCAATCCTGCGGGCCAGCCCAAGCCCCAGGTCTGGGCCCTCAAGCTGGTCGTAGTAGTCACCGCCCGCGAAGTTCGCGTCCTGCCGAATGGCCAGGATCTGAGGCTGGCACCAGGCGATCTGCTCAGCGGAGGCGTACGCAGAACAGGCCAGCACGATGCACCGGCGGACTCGATCCGGATAGGTGACCGCCCACTCCAGCGAGCGCATCCCGCCCATGGAACCCCCAAGGACTGCTGCCCAGGCACGGATGCCGAGCTGGTCCGCCATGGCGGCTTCAGCGGCAACCTGGTCGCGAATCGTCACGAAGGGGAACCGGCTACCCCACGGATGCCCGTCCGGCGCTGGTGATGAAGGACCAGTCGTGCCCTGGCAGCCTCCGAGGACGTTGCTGGCCAGCACGAACCAGCGGTCCGTGTCCAGCGGGCGACCCGGTCCGATCAGCCCGTGCCACCATCCCGGGGTGGGATGGCCGACGCCGGCAACGCCCGACACATGGCTGTCGCCGGTGAGAGCGTGCTCGACAAGGACCGCGTTGTCCCGGGCGGCGTTCAGCGTCCCCCATGTCTCGTAGGCGACGCTCACCTGTGGGAGGGCCCCGCCTGTCTCCAGCGCGAGATCGCCGATGTCTACGCTCTGCCGCGAGCCTTGCGGCGACCCCTGACGCCACGCCCCGGTTGGCCAGGCCGACTCGCCGATGGACCTGTGCCGTTCGGAGGGTGTCACGGCTCGCCCTCGATGCTGGTCTGAGGTGACGGTCACGCTCATCTCCCGGAAGATCTGGGCCCCACCGTCGTGGTCAAGGCCCGCGCTTGCCGACTCTGGTCCGAGCCGGCCGGGTCATCACCCGGGGCACCCCACCGCGGAGGAGGGTTGCCGCCCAGCAAGCCGGGGCTTGATGCTGGAACTCGTGACCTTCCGCAACTATACGGATTGTCAGCACGGATCGGAATCTTTTGTTCGACCCACGAGACGCGTCGATGCCGGCCGGATGTCATGCCGACTCGCGCTCGGGCCGAATGGCAAGGTCGACCATCTCCTCGAGCAGCTCGGCCAGGCGATAGTGAGGGTCGATCCGCAGCGCCCGATCGAGAGCGACCCGGGTCATAGCACCGTCGCCTCGCCACCAGGTGAACGTGGCCAGGACGGTGAGGGCCGGCACTGCGCACAAGTCAGGCAGGGAAGCGCAGACCTCGCACAACCTCCCCTCGATCCGCTGCAGGGCGCTGACCTGATCCGCGTCCGCCACCTGCCTCTCGAGCCATGAGCTCTCCCCCAAGGCCTCTGTTAGCTGGGCCGACAGCATCGGGTCGATCAGCTCCCGGGCCAGAGAGCCCGGGCACAGCCAGGCGATCAGCGCGTCACGCAGGCCGACATCGGTCAGTGACACCGCAAGAATGGCGAGGTCCCGCGATGGCAGCACCGGGACCACGCCGCCTTCGTCGCTTCCCCACAGCACCCTGGCCCAGACCTGAAGCTCTTTCGCACGACAGTCGGCGAGCTCGCCCGCCCCGGCGCCCCCGACGCTCCGTCGCAGCAACAAGCGCTCTCCTACCAGCGCTGACAGCCGGCCGCTCTTCGACGCCCCGTCTGGCTCCAGACGGCGTGCCAGCGCCGAGCGATCGGGCAGTGGACAGATGCCTCGCCCGACGAACTCCGCGACTGCCGGAACCTCGCTGGCCGGCGGCAGGGGCAGACCTTCAGCAGGACAGCATCGACGACCGCAGTAGGGGGCATACCAACGCCCATCCCGGACGACGAGACGGTCGGACACCTCAACCCCGAAAGCCTTGCAGGTGCTCGCCATCTGGTCGAGCATCGCGAGGCTCTCCCCCGCTCGTTCTTCGAACCCGACGAGCAGAACGCACTGAGGCAGGTCGGCCCGAAGAGGCACCATCATGGCCGCCACGGCGTGCGCAATGTGCTCGGGGGGCGGTAGGTCGATCCGCTGGACCAGTCCTATCCGCGAACCGCTTCGTGAAGGGCGCAAACTCACCGCCAGGAGACTGTGCCGTGGGTGGAAGCCAAGCTGATAGGGCAGAACGGCCAACATGTCGGCGGGTCCGCCCAGGTGAATGGTTGTCGTCATGACCCGACTCTGGCGCTCGCCCCCGCCGGGGCGACAGGGCTCAGCGCGTGTCTGTGGACGGTGGGACGACAACGATCACCCCTGTGCGCAAACCCTTCAGCGGAGTTCCGAGCGGTAAGGCCTCAGCTCATCCGGGCAGGTCAGGAGAACGGCGGATCAGGAGAACGGCAGGTCAGGAGAACGGCAGGTCAGGAGAACGTGCTTGCCAGCGGGAACTCCCGCCGCGCATGGTCCGCGATGCGCTTGAGCAGAAAGGCGTCCACGCCGGCGCCGACCACGCCTCCCAGCAAAGGCACAGCCCTGCCGAACCGGGTCAGCGACTTCCTGCCGACCCGGGTGAGCAGACGAAATCCGACGCCCTTGTTGACCGCCATCAGGACTGGGCCGGGAAGTCGCTGGATAGCAAGGTTTGCCAGTGGCCCGGTGCTGACGTGACCCGCCTTCTTGAGCAGGTCCTCGGCGTCGGCACCCACGAGTGCCAGCTGTACCGCTGAACGCACCTCGGGCTGGGTGATGTCATAGCCGCGAACAGAGGCAATGCCGGCGACCAGCCGAGTCGCCACGCCGTAGAACCCGAGGACGTTGGCGGGAAGGGCGATCGGCAGGGTGACAAAGCCGCCGGCGCTGGTGAGGAAGCCGCCGGCCGCAGCGAGTCTCAGGTGGGACCGGACCAGGGAGTCGATGGCCCGCTCGGTCTGGGGGTACTCAGCAGTTGCAAAATCCGCGACATTCTGTGCCGAGGCAAACGGACCCTTGCCGTCGAACCCAACATCCATCAGGCGCTCGATCACGCGGGTGGCGGCGCTCGCCGGCGTGGTGAGATCGAAAGATGGAGCCACGTTGTTCGAAACATGTGTGCCGTCAACCGCAGGCTCGTCGTTCTTGTCGAAGATCACCAGCGCCTCCTCCTGTTGGGTGTCGGACCGCCCTGCCAACATTGGATCATGATCTTGGCCGATGTCGTGAGCACTTCGAGCCAGGTCGCGCTGACCAGCTCGCGCAACGCCAAGGTGACGCTGATCTCTGACCTGCTTCGCCGCTGGGCCCTTCTCGTCGCCAACGGGGCTGCCCCTGCAACGGAGATCGGGTTGGCGACCCAATACCTCTCGGGATCGCTGCGACAGCGCCGCACCGGCATCGAGCTCTCGACGTTCTCCCGGCTCCCCTCCCCTTCCGGAGCGGGGGTTGTCTCCCTCTCGGAGCTGGATGCCGTCATGCAGCAAGCCAGCGAGATGGCCGGTCCAGGGTCCTCGCGCGCTCGCGCCGAGCTGTTCCAGGATCTGGTCGGCAAGCTGAGCGCCGACGAACAGGACTTCGTCCTGGGGCTTCTGCGCGGCGGACTCCGCCAAGGAGCTCTGGAGTCGGTGGTCATGGCCGCGGTGGCCCAGGCCGGAGGGGCCAGCCCCGAAGATGTACGCCGTGCGGTCGCCGCCCAGGGGGACCTCCCGGCTGTCGCTCAGGCCCTTCTCGTGAATGGCCCGCGCGGGCTGGATCTCTTCCAGCTTTCGGTTGGCCGGGGCGTCAGCCCCATGCTCGCCAGCTCGGCCAAGAGCATCACCGAGGCGCTGACCAAGACCGGGCCGGCCGCCGTCGAGTGGAAGCTGGACGGCATACGCGCTCAGATCCACAAGCAGGACAACGACATTCGCGTTCTGACCAGGTCACTCGACGACATTACAGACCGGGTGCCTGAAGTGGTCGAGCTCGTCCGGTCCCTCTCGGTCGCGAAGGGGATCTTCGATGGTGAGCTGATCGCCCTCTACCCGGACGGTCGGCCGAAACCGTTTCAGGAGACCGGCTCCCGTACCGCCAGCCGAACCGATCCCGAGGTGGCCCGTGCGCGGACGCCTCTCACGGCATACCTCTTTGACGTTCTGCATCTGGATGGGGTCGACCTGGTCGAGGAGCCCGGCCGCGCGCGGCGCACGGCCCTCGAGGCTTTCGTGCCCTCCAGCCATCTGACGCCCCGGATCCAGGTGGACGACGTCTCTGACCCCCTTCAGCTCGAGGCGGCAGAGGCGTTTGCGGATGACGCCGTCGCTCGAGGACATGAAGGCGTGGTGGTCAAGGCCGACGACGCCACCTACGACATGGGGCGCCGCGGCTCGGCGTGGGTCAAGGTCAAGCCGGTTCACACCCTCGATCTGGTGATCCTGGCTGTCGAGCGCGGCAACGGCAGGCGCAGCGGCTGGCTGAGCAACATCCACCTGGGCGCAAGGGACCCTCATGGACGATTTGGTCCGGAGGACGGCTTCGTCATGCTCGGCAAGACCTTCAAGGGGCTCACCGACGAGATGCTGCGCTGGCAGACCACCGAGCTGCCACGGCACGCCGACGGACCCACCGACGGTTACGTTGTGTCGCTTCACCCCGAAGTGGTCGTGGAGATCGCTTTCGACGGCGTGCAGGCCTCTCCTCGCTACCCGGGTGGGCTCGCTCTGCGCTTCGCGCGGGTGGTTCGGCACCGGCCGGACAAGACCTCCTCCGAGGCGGACACGATCGAGCAGGTCGAGGCACTGCACCATCCATGACCGCAGGCGGCGTCAGACGCTGAGGCGACGAGCCAGGCGAGCCAGGTCATCGGCCCTTGGGCAGCGCCGTCAGCCCGGATTTCGAAGCATGCCCCAGGCTCGCCTCACGAGCTGTCGGGCCAGGGCCACACGGCTGGGTCCGTTGAAGATGACGAAGTCGTCAAAGGTGTGGGCTCCCGGGGAGTCGGCGATCGACATCGCGGCATCGCGCACCGCACGCAGCTGGTCGACGCTCATCTGCAGCGGTGGCTCCTGCGGCTGGTACGTCGTGCCCAGGGGGTAGTCCCGTCCGGGCGTGCGGCTCATCTCGATATGGCACCCCATGACATGACGGACGCCACGCGACTCCGCGAGCCGGACCAGCCGGCCCAGGCTGCTCGTGAATGCCGACACGTCCTCGACATAGAGCCTCCCCGGGTAGACGGTGTCACCGGTCAGCAGGAAACCCGTCCAGCGGTCAAAGATCGAGATCGAGGAGTCGTCATGGCCGGGAGTGCCGGTGATCTCGAGAACCCGGCCACCCAGCTCGAAGCTCACCACCTGGTCAGGCCACCGGGTGAACCCGAAGAAGGTCGCCACGTCAGACCGGTCCTTGCCGACCACAGTCGTATCGGGACGGTCCCGGAACTGTGCGTCGCCTGCGACGTGGTCGCTGTGCCGGTGAGTGTGCGCGACCACGAGCGGGTATGACGCCCGCTCATGGGTGGCCAGCCAGGTCGCGATCAGGTCATCGACCGTTTCGCGCACCGGGCAGAGGTTCGGGTCAGCGGTCGCTCCCGTATCGATCAGCAGCGCGCGAGCGTTGCCGAAGAGCAGGTAGAGGAAGGGAGCCTCGTAGCTGACCGTCTTGCTCTGACGGAGTACGAACGAGTGCTCGTCGTGGCGGTGGATCTGGATCTTCGGCTCCTGCCCGCGGTTGCGTGCTCGGACCCCGTGCCGCCACTGCACATCGAGGGATCCCGAGGAGATCGGCGCGCCAGTGACGAAGTCGATGGGCTCAAGTTGGGAGTCTGCGGGCACAAGAACAAGCATCTCCGATCCGAGTGGAACTCGTGACGGGCAGCGGGTCGTTATCGACGAGCGAGCGTGAAAACATGAGAGCCGACAACCCCTCGGCCACTTCGATCGACCTACCAGACCTCCACAGCTCATCGACAGACGGAAGGTGCCCGTCATGGCCGTCGCCAGCGACGACAACAGCACGTTCAAGGAGTACGCCCACCCCGGGCGGCTGGTCTCGACCGACTGGCTTGCCGGGCAGCTCCAGGAGGGAACGTTCGGCACCCCGGACCTGGTCGTGCTGGAGTCGGATGAGGACGTGCTGCTCTACGACAGCGGCCACATTCCCGGAGCGGTGAAGGTGGACTGGCACACTGATCTCAACGACCCTGTCACCCGTGACTACGTCAACGGTGAGCGCTTCGCCGAGGTCGTCGGCGAACGTGGCATCGGGCGCGACACCACCGTGGTCATCTACGGCGACAAGAGCAACTGGTGGGCTGCCTACGCCCTGTGGGTCTTCACCCTCTTTGGCCACGAGGACGTTCGCCTGCTCGACGGCGGCCGGGCCAAATGGGTGGCCGAGGGGCGCGAGATGACTCGTGACGTCCCCACGCCCACCCCCGCGGACTACCCGGTCGTCGAGCGAGACGACACGGCGATTCGGGCGTTCAAGGACGACACCTTGGCCCACATCGGTCAGCCAATGGTCGACGTGCGCTCCCCCGGCGAGTTCTCCGGAGAGCTGCTGCACATGCCTGACTACCCGCAGGAGGGAGCAATGCGCGGCGGTCATATCCCGGGCGCCCGATCGGTGCCATGGGCGCGCGCAGCAGGCGAGGACGGAACGTTCAAGAGCCGCGCCGACCTCGAGGCCATCTACCTGACAGAGCAGGGACTGAGGCCCTCCGATGATGTGGTGGCCTACTGCCGCATCGGTGAGCGCTCCTCCCACACGTGGTTCGTTCTCACCCACCTGCTTGGCTTCGAGAAGGTCCGCAACTACGACGGGTCATGGACCGAGTGGGGCAATGCCGTGCGAGTGCCGATAGAGATAGGTGCGTCATGACCGTCCAGGGAACAGCTCCACTTCCAGCGGCGCTTGACGAGATCGCCCAGGACTTCGCGGCCCTGACCCCCCGCGATCGACTCACCCTGCTGCTGGAGTTCAGCGACGGTCTTCCCGAGCTGCCGGCTCGGTACAGCGGCCACGCAGAGCTGCTCGAGCGGGTGGAGGAATGTCAGTCGCCGCTGTTTCTCGCGGTCGAGGTGGACGAGGCTGCCACCGCCGACGAAGGTGTGGTGCGCCTCTACTTCCAGGCCCCTCCAGAGGCGCCCACGACCCGAGGGTTCGCCGGGATCCTGCACGAAGGCCTGGATGGCCTCACCGCAGGTGAGGTGCTGGCGGTTCCGGACGATGCGCCGTACCGCCTGGGACTGGGTGAGGCAGTCTCCCCGCTGCGGCTGCGGGGCATGGTGGCGATGCTGAGCCGGATCAAACGTCAGACCCGGCTCAAGTCCGCGCACTGAGGCGTGCTGGATCAAGGCGAAGGATGGTGGTCGCCTGGACAACCACCATCCTTCACCTTGATCGACAGGACGTGGCGAGTTCAATCGGACGGGCAGTGCGCTTGGATGGGACCGTGCCTCCGCAACCAGCGCCCCCCGACCTCGTGGCCGTGAGCTTCGGGCCGGAGATCTCGGCGCTCGCAGGCAACGGCGTGAGCCGTGTCGGCAGCCAGGGCCAGATCGTCGAGGAAGTCTCAAGGATAGAGAAGGACCAGCACCCCCGCTGGGTGTTCTGGTCCGCCCAGGCTGAGGCTGAACCGCTGGTGAGCAGTGGCGTTCACCTGGACAGGTGCTGGGACATCGCCGAAGCCCATCGACTGCTGGCGGGTGGCCTGACCGCGGACCCCGCTCTGGCATGGGCCACGGCCAGCCAGCTGGGTACGTCAGATCTGCCTCGAGCCGCAGGTGGCGATCTCTTCGACTTCGCAGGCGACGATCATCCCGGTGACAAGGGCGATCCCGATAGCCCAGTTCGCTCCGACGGATATCTTCGCCCTGAAGCCATCAAAGGAACGTGGCAGTCCTCGCCGGCCCGCCTCCTGGCGTGGTCCCGCGTTGCCGTCGAGACCGCGACTCGTCAGATTGGCGCCCTCTCCGAGCTCTCGGGACGCGCCGTGAGCACCGGCCAGTCCGAGTCGGCGGCAGCCCTGCTCTGCGTCGAGCTCGCCGCGACCGGTCTGCCGGTCCATCGCCCCACCATGGAGCGACTTGTCCGGGAGTCGGCCGGCCCGCGGCCCGTTGATGAGGCTGACGCCCGGGAGATCCGGGCGATGCGCGACGAACAGGTGCTTCGGCACGGGCCAGGTCGAGAGTCCACTGATCTGCGAAACCCTTTGCAGGTGAAGGACCTTCTGGCTTCGGTAGGAGTCTTGGTTCCCGACACCAGGGCGTGGACGCTGGAGCCGTTCCGAGGCACCCACCCGCTCGTCGGGGCTCTGTTGACCTGGCGCAAGGCCGAACGGATAGCCACGACGTACGGCTACCACTGGCTCGACACCAATATCGGCTCGGACGACCGGCTGCGGGGCGCATGGACGGCCTGTGACGGTGCGGCTGGCCGCATGACTGCGCAGAACGGGCTTCACAACCTGCCGACGCCGCTGCGCCCGGCCATCGCTGCGCATCCGGGGTACGTGTTCGTGCGCTCGGACCTCGGGCAGATCGAGCCCCGTGTCCTGGCTGCGGTCTCCGGAGACATGGCGTTCGCGCGAGCCACTCAGGCCGACGACCTCTACGCACCTGTGGGCGCGGCCCTCAAGGTGGAGCGGCCCGTGGCCAAGATCGCCCTGCTCGCGGCGATGTACGGACAGACCAGCGGCACCGCCGGGGAGGCGCTCAAAGACCTCGAGCGGGCCTATCCCACGGCCATGGCCTACCTCAGGCGAGCGTATGACTCGGGAGTCGCGTCGCGGGCCGTCCGGACGTATGGGGGTCGCCGGATTCCGATGTGGGACAACCCTGCTGACGCTCCCGCGGGATCCCTACAGTCGATGATCGCGAGCCGCGGGCGGTTCGCCCGCAACGCCGTCATCCAGGGCGCGGCAGCCGAGCTCTTCAAGGCCTGGGCGGCAACGGTGCGTCTGACGACGCGACATCTTGGCGGCCGGATCGTCCTGTGCCTGCACGACGAGCTGCTGGTGCACGTTCCTGCGGAAGCAGCCGACGAGACAGCGGCCGCCGTTGACCGCGCCCTGGTCGCCAGTGCCCGACGCTGGACCGGTTCGAGCACGGTGAGGTTTGTCTCGGACACCAGCGTCATTGCGCGCTGGTCCGACGCCAAAGGCTGAACCTTCTAGCCCTCGTCGGTTTGCGTGCGCAAGAACTGCTCGAACTCGGCGCCCAGCTCGTCTGCGGTCGGAAGGTCGCGGATGTCCGTGGCCAGGAGGCTCGGCTTCTCGCGCGCCTCCATATAGGTGTCGTACTGGCGCTCAAGAGCCTCGACCACCTGGGTGACCTCCTCCGAGCCAGCAATCCCCTCGGAGATCTCGGCGCGGTTCAGACCTGCGGCGGCAACCAGGTCTTCTGCTGGGATATTGAGCCCTGTTGCGCCCACGAAGCATTCGAGCCCGACGACGGCGGCGTCCGCAAACTGGGTCGCCGCCAGATAGTGAGGAACATGGACCGCGAAGCCCAGGGCGTCTGCGTCGGACTCGCCCAGTCGCAGCTCGAGCAACGCGCTGATGCTTCCCGGGACCTCCAGCGGACCGAAAATGGTCTCGTGCTCGCCGATCAGCCGCGGGGACGTTGCGTGGGCGGTTCTGCCGATGGGTCGCGTGTGGGGCACCGCCATCGGGATGCCGTGGATGCTCACGGTGAGTGTCACCCCCAGCGCCCGGATGAGCTGGTGGATCGCCTTGACGACCCGCTCCCACTGGTAGTCCGGCTCGGGACCGGACAGGACCAGGAAGGGCTGCCCGTCGCCATCAGTAACCCGATAAAGCAGAAGAGAGGGGTCGGTGTAGGTGGACCAGCGGTCGCGGTCAAACGTCATCGTGGGGCGACGTCCGCGGTAGTCCATCAGCTGATCGACGTCAAAGGAGGCCACGACGGTGTGCGGGAGGGTGGCCAGAATGTGGTCGGTCAACATGCGCTGCGTCTGGCCGGCGTCGACGAATCCCCCGAGTGAGACCAGCAGCACCGACGCACGTAGGTCGCCCAAAGGGGTGTCCGTCTCGAAGGCGTAGAGCTCGGAGGGGTCCAGCACCGCAGTTGCCTCTTCTCTGTCTGATGATCTGGCGTCAGCGATCGCGAATTTCGTCGGTCAGGGTGTTCAACGCCGTCGTTGTGTCAGGGATTCCGGATCGGGACCAGGTCCGGGCCGACTCAGATCCCGAGGGAGGCTGCGACCTCGGGACCGCCCATCTGGGCCACGACACCCGGATCGCCGACGACGACAAGCTGATCTGTGGCCCGGGAGAGGCCGACGTACAGGCGCTCGCGCGACCAGTCAGAAGCGCTGCCCTCGTTGACGCACAACACGACGGCACGTCGTTCAAGCCCCTTGCACTCGAGCGCCTCAGCGTAGAACACCTCGTCCGCCTCCCAGAACGAGCGCCAGTACTTCTCTGGATCTAAGTCCGACCCGCTCTCCATCTCGACCGGGTGTCGTGCTCCGGTGGTGAGGAGCATCACCTCTTGGGGCTTCCATCCGGCGGCGAGCAGCCGCGCGACCTGACCGTCAGCCGTCCTGATGGCATCTTGGGCAGCGCTGGCGACGAACTCGACCTCTGGCCCCTCACCTCCCATGAGGAGCATCCTCATCGGTGCCAGGGGGTTGAAGGTCTCGGCGATCTGTCTTGTGTTGCGCAGATTATGGTCGAGGAGCAGCGGCACCAATGGCACCGGAGGCGCACCATATCGGTGGGAGATGCGCTGATTCTCGTCGGCGTAGACAAACAGGCCGCCGGTCTCCTGGTCCTTCAGAGCGCCCATGATCGGCGCCCACCACGAGTCGGCGAAGTCCTGCCCCTGGTCAACGATCACCGCATCGAACTGCTGGCCATCCGCGAGGTTCGCCGCCAGCCCTCGCATCAACGCCGGGAGCTCGGTCTCCAGGAAGTCAGTGGAGTCCCGGGCCCCTGATGGCACGCCCCAGCCGCGGCCGAGCTCGGAGAAGGAGCCCACGAAGGCCGGTCGATGTCTGCGGTCCCAGGTGTCCACCACTCGCTTGAAGTGGGCAGCGAGGCCCTGGGAGACACAGATCAAGGCCACGCGCTTGGCCTTGAGCTCGCCGCGACCGCGCGAGAGCTGTCTGGCCTGGGTCAGGGCCAGCACTGTCTTGCCGCTTCCAGCCCCTCCGCGCACCTCCACCCTGTTGAGCAGCCGGGTGACCTGAAGCAAGGAGGCCTGCTCCAGCGTGAGCCGGTCAACCTCGGCCTCCCGCTCACGGGCATCGGCCGAGATGTCGAGGACCGGGAGGTTGCGGCCGTTGAGGATCTCCACGATCAGGTCGACGTCCTGTGGGCTGGGCGGGAGATTCTCGGTCTCCTGCATGACCACCACGTCGTAGAGACGGCCCCCAAGATCGGCGATGTCCCCCTTGCCGTGCACCGCCCAGCGTGGACAGTCAGGCATCGAGAAGTCGTCATGGAGATCGGTGTTGGGCAGTGCGACCGAGTGCGCCCACCGGACCCGCTGACGTGAGGAGCCGCGCCAGCGAGGGTCGCTCTCCACATACTTACGGATGGCGTACTTCGTCGTGCGTGCCTGGTCCACAGGGTCGAAGGTGCGGGTGTCGTTCCCCGACTGGCGCCACTGTCCTCCCGCCACGCCGACACTGCCACCCTTGACCTCCACGACGACAACTCCGGCCCCGGCGATGATTGCCACGATGTCAGCCTCGTGGTCCTTGACCTCATCGCTCAGCCGCAGGTTGGCCATGAGCACGTCATCGTGCCCGAGCTCTGCACGGAGAACCTCCCAGACCTCGCGTTCCGTTGCCGTCTCGAACTTGGGGTCGACGGGGAGCAGCCGGGGGGTCATCAATAGGCCCGCGGCCCGGCCATCGGGCTCTCACTACCGTGCAGGATGGCGACCATTTGTTACTTCAGTCCCTTTCGACCAGCTCTGATTCTGTCACGCGGAAAGGGCGGCGGAAAGGCTGGGACCCTTCCGACCAGCCCTCGACCAGGCCTCAACCAACCCTCGACCAGCCTCAACCAGCCCTTGATCGCTGATCACCCGGCTGCATCCCTGTGAAGCACCGGTATGAGCAGGGTGCGAGGTCAGGCCTCCCCCTCGACCTGGTCCATCGCCTTGTAGATCCGTTTCTCCGAGACAGGGCGGGGAGTCCCAAGCGTCTGCGCGAAGAGACTGACCCGCAGCTCCTCGATCATCCAGGCCAGCTCCAACACGTCAGCCCCGCGACGTCGGGTCAAGGGCAGCGTGGCGACCAAGGCGTCATACTCGCCCTGGACCCGCGCCACAGTGGCGCTGTGTTCGGTATCGCGGGCCACTCGCTCGGGGGCATGCTCACAGCGCAGCAGGATGGCGCGTAGATAGCGCTGGAGGTCTCGCAGCCGCGACAACCCGGAGTCGGCGACGAACCCGGGGTAAAGGAGCGCGTGCAGCTGAGCCAGCATGTCCAGCTTCGCTGGGGCCATGGCAGGGCTGGACATCGCCGCCAGAGCGAGCTCGGCCTGCCGTGACAGGACCAGCAAAGGCTCGACGAGGTCAATGACGTCCATGACGCGAGCAACGACCTGGGAGCGGACCGCGGCCAGAGTCTCCTCGAACTCGAGCGGCCCAAGCACCTGGCCACCAGGGCGCTGAGCGACGATCGAGTCAACTGCGGCGGCAAGACAGTCCTGCAGCAGATCGGGCACGCTCCCATGCGGGCTCTGGGCCAGTGCCAGCCGCTGGGCGTTCGTCAGCAACGCGAGCACCCGCTTCCAGGGAGCGGTCGTGTTGAGCAGCAGCAGCCGTCGCACACCGATCCTGGTCGCCGCGTCCCGCTCAACCTGCGAGGCAAGAACCTCCACGGCGACACTGTCGCCATGGTCCACCACAGCGGGAAAACCCTGGATCAGGCGGTCTTCCACCTCCACCTCGAACGTGGCTGGGAGATGGCCAAACGTCCACTGCCGCAGCCCTTTTCGTTCCACGGAGACGGCCGCTCGCTGCATAGCCTGTTTGGTCTGCGGCGCCAGCTGCTGCTGCAGAACGGCTAGCTCTTTACCCTCCCCCACGGCTCTCCCACTGCGGTCCTCGACCCGGAACGTGATGCGAAGGTGGTCAGGAACCCGCGACCAGTTCCATTCGTCGGCCGAGATGGGGACACCTGTCAGCCGACCGAGCGCGAGCCCGAGCTCGTCACTGATGGAGCCGGCCCGCGGGTCGACGGTTGTCAGTGCGGCAAGGGCGTGCTCCGCCGCGGGGACGAAGTTGCGACGGGTCGACTTCGGTAGTGACTTGAGGAGCGCCGTCGCAAGATCTGGACGCAGTCCGCCAACCTGCCAGTCGAAGCCGATGTCGTCGACCTGGTTGAGCACGTCGAGCGGGATGTGGACGGTGACACCGTCAGCAGCCGTTCCCGGCTCGAACTGGTAGCTCAGGGGCAACGTGAGGCCGTTCTGCTCCCAGGTCGGCGGGTAGTCGTCGGCGCTAACAGCATCTGCGTCGTCGCTGACGACCAGGTCCTCGGTGAAGGTCAGCAGATCAGGGTGCGTCCGCTTGGCGGCCTTCCACCATGAGTCGAAGTGTTGCCCTGAGACGATCTCAGCCGGGAGCCTCGCGTCGTAGAAGTCGACCAGCGTCTCGTCGTCCACCAGGATGTCTCGCCGCCGGGCCCGCGCCTCGAGCTCGGTCAGCCGCTTGATCATGGCCCGGTTGTCGTGAAAGAAGCGGTGATGCGTCTCCCAGTCCCCCTCGACCAATGCGTTGCGGATGAACAGGTCCCGTGACTCTTCAGGGTTGATCTTCGAGTAGCCAACCTTTCGTCCGACAACAAGCGGGACGCCATACAGCGTGACCTTCTCAAGAGCCACGGCAGCGCCGCGCTTCTTCTCCCAGTGCGGCTCGCTGTAGCTGCGCTTGACCAGGTGCTGCGCAAGGCCTTCGACCCAGGCGGGGTCTGTGCGCGCGTTGAAGCGCGCCCACAGCCGGGTCGTCTCGACAAGCTCGGCCGACATCACCCACTGTGGCTGCTTCCTGAACAGGGCAGAGCCTGGCGAGATGCCGAAGCGCGCACCTCGCGCGCCTATGTACTCACGCTTCTCCACATCACGCAGACCAATGTGGGAGAGCAGCCCCGAGAGCAGGGACTGATGGATCGCGTCGAAGCCGGCCGGGGATGAGTTCTGCTGCAGGTCAA
>JBDTOA010000027.1:0-14749 GCA_039933475.1 Dermatophilaceae bacterium | reverse complement strand
CGTCGGCGCCCTCCTCCTGGCGCGCGCGAAGGTCACCCTCGTGTCCCCGGCCGCAACATCGGCGCGAGCGGCCTGTCGCTGTATCGCCATGTCGTCCTGCCGGCGGCTCTGCCCAGCATCGTGGCAGGCCTCAAACAAGGGTGGGCGTTCGCCTGGCGTTCGCTGCTCGCCGGCGAGCTCCTGGTCTCCATCGCCAACCGGCCCAGTCTCGGCCAGTTCCTGAACCAGAGCCGCGAGCTGAGCGACACGCCGTACATGATCGCTCTTATGATCGCGATCCTGACGATCGGCATCGCCGTCGATGCCGCCTTCTCCACCATCGAGCGCGGCATCCGCCGACGTCGCGGCGTAGTCGTCGGTGGCTGACGGGCCTCAGGGGAGCACAACTGATCTGCGCAAACACTGGTGGGCCCCGTCGGGCTCGAACCGACGACCTACGGATTAAAAGGTCCTTGTCTGGGTCGCTGGTGATCGTTGATAGTCGTGTAAACCGTTGGTATTGCTCAAGGGAGCGTCGTTGAGGGCAACGGTGATTGAGTGCCGTCAACGGTCTTTTTGTGTACTGGCTGTGTACTGGACCCAACCGCGGGCGGCTTTGGTACTGGAGTGGCACCCAGATCACCCGGTAGCCGTCGACCGAGGGCGCCCGGGGCTTCGGAAGGTGCGCCAGACCCTGTCGGGGTCGCCGAGGATGTCGCGACACTGAAAGAGGATTACTTCGATGGAGACGCTTACTACGCTGCATTAGTGAAGTACAGACAATCGTCGTAGTATCTTCTTGTGAGCATTGGACGAGTTCAAGCGGCCCTCAGCGTCGTCCTCGACGCACGGGTCGCGGTCACGCCAGCCGCCGCCTCGGTGAAGAGCACGGGAACAGACGTCTCGCTGGTGACCCTCGCTGAAAGGACAGTTTCTATCGCATGGCTGCCGGTCGGATGGCCGAAGCAGGTACGAGAAATCCTAGCTCGAGCCGTGGTCCCCGACCTTGTTGCTGCTCCTGAGATGTCTGCAGGAGCGCGGCGAACAGCAGCGGACGCCGGCCTGGGCTGGTTCGACGAGACCGGAGCGGCGGACTTCACATTGGGCCCGACCATTCTCGTACGACGAGACGGCACACCGCGACTACGACTGAACACGAATCTGGGCTGGCGGCCCGCGACAACCGCCGTTTGCGAGGCCCTCCTCACCGGGAGTGCGGCGACGGTGGGGGCCGTCCAGAAGAAGACCGGCCTAGCAATGAGCACTGTCGCCACTGCGCTGAAGTTCTTAGAGGCTCAGAAGCTCCTTTACTCCGGGGCAGATCGAGGTCCACGCTCCGCGCGCACGATCACCGACCAAGCGGCTCTGCTGGAGGCCTACGCCGCAGCCGCGGCGCGTCTGCGCTCCCCCCAGTCGATCCGGGTAGGAACACTCTGGCGAGATCCGATAGCCGGGGTCATCGAGACCGGGCGGCTTTGGACCGCGGCGGGGGTGCGATGGTCGACGACCAGCGCCCTGACGGCCGACGTGCTTGCTCCGTTGCTGACCCAGGTGTCTCCGATGGAGATCTACGTCGAGGCCAGGACGCTCGCCCAGCTACGCGACGCCACACTGAAGGTCAACCTCGCCGAGGCCAGCGGCGGGCGACTCCTTCTGCGCCCGTTCCCGTCACCAGCCGGCGCAGCTCTGTCGAGCGAGATTCGACCCGGCTTCTGGGCCGTACCGTGGCCCCGCGCATTCGCCGACCTACGCGACGGCGGCGTACGCGGCGAAGAGGCAGCCGATCACCTGCGAGAGGTCTGCGAGAGTGACTGAACCAGATCCCGACCGGTCAGCTGCCGCGCGACGAGCGGCCGAACTCGCGTTGGTCCGAGTGTGCCACCACTATGGCGCGCGTCCCGAGTTCGTCCTCATCGGCGGCCTGGTGCCGGGTTTGCTCTGCTCCGACGCTTCCGTGCAGCACGCGGGCACCTCCGACGTTGATGTCCAAGTCAACCTTGAGATCGCGGGCGGGTCAGTCAACGCTGCCCGCCTCGAGCAGGCGCTGCGAAACGCCGAGTTCTCACCTGATGCGGAACGGGTATGGCGGTGGAAGTCCTCGCCTGCCGACGGACCGGTCGCGATGATCAAGTTCGAACTGCTCGCTGACCTAGAGGAAGCACCGCAGGGCGCGACTGTCGCATTTGAAGGCAGTGACCGACTCGGCGCGGCGAACCTGCGTGGCACCGGCTTCGCCGCGAAGGACATCGAGATCCACACCCTCAGCGCGAAAGATCACGGAACCCGCCTGACCGTCGACGTCAATGTCGCGGGGTTGGCCGGATTCCTACTCGCCAAGACCGCAGCCGCGCACGGAAGGCACAAGGCCAAGGATTACTACGACATCGCCTTCGTTCTGCTGCACCACAACGTCGACTCCCACAGCGCGGCTGAACGTGTGCTCGCCCGCTTCGGGCGGCCCAGGTCGATGCGCACACCGCTTCTGGACTTGCGGGCCAACTTCACCGATGAGTCGAGCATTGGCGCTGAGGCTTACGTACGCCAGATCATGCAGGACCACCCTGATCTCGATCCGGGTCAATCGGCACTCGACGGCGTCCTGGCAGTGCGCGAGTTCACCTCCACCCTCCTCGAGACAGAAGGTCGGTAAGCCCGGCCGTCGCCAGCAAGTCGGTGCTGAATAACAGACCGCACAAGGAACCAAGCCTGCCACGTGGTAGTCAAGACTCTTGTTGCCACACTGACGGACTCGGTGCTCTTACCTGCCGCAGCTCGACGAATACGTTCACGATGACGCGGGGCGAGGGACCTCCAGGGCGCCCGCAAGGGATCGGTCAGCGGGCGGCCTAGTGGGTGCCGCTGATCCTGCCGGCGACGTGGGACACTGCTCGCAATGAGCGCGCCTCAGGACTTCATGGACAAGTACTGCACCGCCTTCAAGCAGGCCGACCTAAGCGCGCTCGTCGACTGCTTCGCCTTCCCGCTGCAGGTGGTCTCAGTGGCCGACGGCGAGGCGTCGAGTTCGGTTGCGTCCGTCGATGAGTGGCCGGCCGTTCTTGAGAGACTGCTCCGTGCCTACAAGCGGTTGGGCGTAACGGACTGCGTCCCAGCGGCTGTCGAGATCATCGAACCTATGGATGCAGTGGCCGTGATGCGTGTGCACTGGGCCCTACTGCGGGCGGACCGTGAGCCGGTTTACGACTTCACCGCCGTGTACACGCTCGCGCTTGCCACTGGCCGGCTCAGGATCGTGGCGCTCGCGCACGACGAGCTCCCCAAGATACGAAAGGCCCTGCAGGGGCATTGACCCATTCGCGGACCGGCGCGTCGTCGGCCTGGTGATTCCCGTTGACCGATCCCGTCTCGGACGCTGGTCACGATCCGTCAGACCGCGTGCTGGCGTCCGCTGACCGTTCCTTATTGGGGGGCAAGTCACCGGATCCGTTCTCAACATTGGGGACCGGAAGGAAGGTGTTGAGGAGCCTGGTCTGTGGGTCCTGTGGCAGCGGCTTGGTGAAGCGCCCACACAAGAGAAAGGCCTCGGGCATGAGTCGCCACGGATGCCGTTACTTGGTCGTATGGCGCACGCGTCCCCGCTCAACCCTGGTTCGGGGGGAACGGGGAGCAGGGACGCGCAGCACGGATCATTCCAGACGAACCTGCGAGGCCGCTGGTCTTTCGCCTCCCGACCGACTGCACATTTGACGCACCTACCCCTTCCGACATCGGGGAGGTTCGAAGGTCGATCGAGGCCCCGCATGCCCCGACGGGAAAGGGTCAGCCTTGACCACTGTTCCCTGGCGAGCCTGCGTTCAATAATGAGCAGTTGGTGACGGGTTGCATCGATCGGAGCGGCGAATGGTGACGGACGCTGGCGTTGGAGAACTGGGTGAGCATCCACGTTCCCTGTTGCCCAAGAGCCCAACTGGGATCAAGGGATTCGACGAGATCACCGGTGGGGGGCTGCCTGCGGGCCGGCCCAGCCTGATCTGCGGCCCGCCCGGCGCCGGCAAGAGCCTCTTCGCACTGCAGTTCCTGGTCAACGGCGTCCGGGACTACGCGGAGCCCGGAGTGTTCCTCACCTTTGAGGAGAACCGAGCCGATGTGGTGGCCGACGCCGGCTCGATCGAGTTCGACCTCGATCGGCTGGAGGCGGACGGCCTACTACTCGTTGACGCGCTGAGCCTCGAGCCACAGGCCGTCGATACCGGCGCATTCGACCTTGAGGCGCTGATGGTCCGACTGGCATGGGCTGTGGAGAAGTTCGGCGCAAAACGCGTTGCCATCGACAACGTGGAGGCACTGTTCGCCGCCTTCGAAAGGCCAGGCCTGGTCCGCGCCGAGCTTCGGCGGTTGTTCCGTTGGCTCAAGGACCATGGGCTGACCGCGGTGATCACCGGGGAAGCCGGCGAGGGCACGCTCACCAGACACGGCATCGAGGAGTACCTTTCCGACTGCGTGGTGGTACTCGACGACAGAGTGGTCCAGGATGTCGCCACCCGCCGACTCCGGGTGCTGAAGTACCGCGGCTCAAGTCACGGCAGGAACGAGTACCCGTTCCTGATCGGCGCCCACGGACTCGAGGTGTTACCGATCACCTCGCTCGAGCTGAACAAGGATGTCAGCGCCGAAAGGGTCTCCACCGGCATCCCGGGGCTGGATCAGATGCTCGGCGGGCAGGGTGTCTTCCGGGGCAGCGGTGTGCTGGTCAGCGGGTCGTCCGGCACCGGTAAGACGACCGTTGCGGCCAGCTTCGCAGACGCGGCCTGCCGGCGCGGAGAGGTGGTGGTCTTCTTCAGCTTCGAGGAGTCCGAGTCCGAGATCCATCGCAACCTGGGCTCGGTCGGGATGGACCTGGCTGGCTGGGTGGAACGAGGGCTGTTGCACTTCCACTGCGAGCGACCGACCAACCGCGGGCTTGAGGACCATCTGGCCATCATGCAGGGACTGATCCAGGAGAAGAGACCCTCCCTGGTCGTGATCGACCCGGTGACCAGCCTCGCCCGTGGTGCGACGGCATTCGACGTGTCGGCCATGCTCATGCGTTTGGTTTACTACCTGAAGTCGACCGGCATCACGGCCGTGATGACGGCGCTGACCGACGAAAGCCAGCTGGCGCAGTCCATTGTCAACATCTCCTCGCTGGTCGACACCTCAGTGGAGCTCGCCATGCTGACTGCTCTCGGGGAGCGCAACCGCGGGCTCTACGTGCTCAAGAGTCGTGGTACGGCACACTCCAACCAGATCCGCGAGTTCTTGATCAGCGACACGGGACTGGAGGTCGTCCCGGTGGTGATCGGAGCCCAGGGGTTGCTGACCGGTTCGGCTCGCATCGCCGCGCAGAGTGCCGAGCATGCCGCGGCACGGGGGATGTCGCAGGAGTCGGCTGCGCTAGCCCGCGCCCTGGAGGGCCGGCGAGAGACCGTGGACTCGCACGTGGCCACCCTTCGCGCTGACTTTGCCGCCGAGGAGAGACTGACCCAGCGACTGATCGAGGCCAGCGACCAAAGGCAGGACCTGGTCCGGCTGGACCGGCTGGCCCAGGCGAGGAGGCGCACCACCAGAAGTCCAGACAGTGATCCAGACAGAAATCCAGACACGGAACCATGAGCACCTTCCCAGACATGGAAACTCACGAAAGGGCGCCCAACTCGGGGCGACTGCGGCTGTCCCTTTTCGTGAGCGGAACCTCATCGGCCTCAGCACAGGCTGAGCGTCGGCTGCGCGACCTTTGTGACCAGCACGCCCCCTCCGGCTACGACCTGAGAGTGGTCGACATCTACGAACAACCCGCAGAGGTCTTCTCCCGCGGGGTCCTGGCTGTGCCCACCCTCTTCAAGGAGCTACCGCCTCCGGTACGAATGTTGATCGGCGACTTCACCGACGAGTCGAGGGTGCTCGCTGCGCTGGGCCTGAGCACCCGACCATGGACCGAGCCATCACCACGGGCGGACCAAGAGGCGTAGACCGCCACCCACGCCGCGTCGACACTTCCAGATGGGCGCCATCCGACAGGAAGCTCACCAGCCCGAAGGCGGATCGGCGCGTGGACTTCAGTTTCGACGGCCGAGGACGCTCTTTGGTCCTGTTGTCGTTGCCTACCTGATCACGGCCTAGTTCTTGCTGATCACGGATGCTGGGGTCGATCTTGTGGTCAACGCCCCTGGTGACTGCTCGGCCAGCACTGTGCAGGTGAAAGCCGACCTTGGTCCAAAGAAATCGGGTGGGCGTGGCTCGCTATCTGGAGGCTGGCTTTTCTCGCAAGAAGCTCTCGCCTTGTTGTGGGTTGTGTTCATGGGGACCTCGCGGTTGGCTGGGATGGCAGTGGTCCGGGTTTCTGTGACGGCCGGCTGGTCGGTCGGAGCCCGGTGGCATCCGCGGCCTTGGGAGTCAGCATGGACATCGACCCTCGCGTCGTCTCATGGCGGAAGCGACAGCGCGAGATTGTGCGGCTGGAAGTCCTGCGCATCGCCCGCCACAGCGTGTGTGGGTGTTCGCGGTGCGGCAATGCAGCGATAGGCCCGTACTTGGAAGGCCAGATCCGCCTGAGCGAGCAGCTCGTCGCGCAGTATGAGGACGAATGCTGCGAACGCCTGCCCGACGATCAGGGACTACGGGCCATGGAGGGCACACATACGAAGGCCTAGGCCGCACTCCACCAGCCATGGCTTCGAACACGCCATCTGGGAACGGTGTAGCCGCAATTTGGCCACTTTGTCGCCTCGCTGGTGACGTTCCGCGGATGGGCACGACTGCCGATCAGGGGATGACGCCGAGTTGTCGCCCGGCTTACCATCAGAGACGTGGCCGACCTCGCCGGCAGGCGGTTGGGAACTCGACCGTGGCGTGTGGACCGGGCCGTCACAGCCGTGCAGATGCGGTCTGCACTCCTTTTGCCTGACGGTGAGAGTCTGGACGCTGGCCGCGCCATCTGGACCCTGAGCTCGACGCCGCTACGGGCGGCCAACGGGGTGATCCGCTACGACGCCACGGACTTCCACGGTGCTGACAGTGAGCGCGATCTGGACAACTGCCTGGCGGTCTTGTCGACATACGACGTGCCGTGGCAGTTCAGCGCGTGGGCGCACCTGGGCGCCGATCTGTTGGTGCCACAGCTGGCCGCCCGTGGAATGACCGGGACGAGCACCGCCGAGGCGATGTGGCTGGACCTGGGGGGCCGACCCGAGCCGGGAGCGGAGGACGAGGGTATCGACGTCCGTCCGGCCAAGACCCCTTCGTGTCACCGTGCGTGGACCCAGATCTTCACCAAGGTGTTCGGGACCCCCCGCAACTACTGCGACGTCTTCGAGCAGATGGTCGCCCGAGCTGACTCCTATGGCTTCGTCGCCTACGCGGATGGTCTGCCGGTTGGGTGCGTCAGCATGGAGCTGGAACGTGGCATAGCGGTCGTGAAGGACATCGGCGTCCTTCCAGCTGCACGACGCCGGGGGGTCGGCCGACACCTGCTGGAGGCCGCCAACACTGCGGCCGCAATGCGTGGAGCGACGGCGTCTGTCGTCGTGGCAGAGCGTGACGGATCCGCCCTATGCACCCGGCTCGGCTACCGCGCCGTCACCAGCGTCGCCTACCTCACCCCCGCGGGCCAGCGGAGCTGAGGATCCGTGGCGAGGATCGCGGGTCACCTACGTTCAAGCGGGGTGAGTTCCCGTCGAGGGCCCCCTCGGCCTGCTGCGGCGGGCGTGGACCAAACAGCGATACCCGCCCAGGTTTAGGCGTCCCGATGACCAGATCCTTCACCGGGCGCTGCGTCTACATAGCCGCACCCACATCGCCGACCTGAGCCGGACCGCCACAGACCCGCGCGATCCCTCACCCTCCTCGACTGGAGGACTCGCCGAATAGTGGGACTCGTTGATGTTCATAACTACCGACGCCCGGGTTCGCTCCAACTGCGTCACCTTCGAACCAGCGAGCGCCCCCGTGCTCTGGTCAACCTCACCTGCAAAGTGCCCCTCCACCGAGTTAGGACGTCGTCGCTGACGAATACGCCGACCTCACGAAGGAATACGGCCTCCAACACGAAAGAATAACGCTACCAACGACTTTCAACACGAAGTAGCTATTTCCAAGTCTTTATGAATAGCGGCACGCATGCTACCAATGTAGGTAGTCGGAATCGCCTTTCCCGCGATACCGGAACGCATTTATGGTAGTTATTGATTGGTGTTGGAAATGCATGGTGGCTTAAAGGTTTATCGCGGCTCCGCAACAGCTGCGCGGAACTACGTGGAGGCCGGTCGCGCACGTGCGGACGACTACTACCTTGCCGAAGGCACCGGTATCGCCCAGCGGTACGTCGCCTCGCCCGAAGGTGTCCGAGCGGGGGGAGTGCTCACCGGGGACGGCTACGAGGCGTGGGTCGGCGGGTATGACCCGGACACCGGCGCGGCGAAGGGAAGGTTGCGGACCGACGACCAGGCGGTCCGGTTCGTCGAGGTCGTAGTCAACGGTCCGAAGACCTGGTCACTGGCGGCCGCACTGCACCCAGACATCGCCGAGGCGTACGACGCGGCGCAGGACCGGGCGGCGGTGCAGATCATCGGGTGGCTGGCCGAGCACTCGACCACACGGGTCGGTCCACGTGGGCGCCAGGTCCAGGTACCGGTCCAGGAGCTCGAAGCGGTCACTGTGCGGCACTACACTTCCCGTGCTGGTGACCCACACCGGCACCTGCACCTGCAGGTCAACGCCCGGGTCTTCGCTGAAGGCAAGTGGCGGGGTCTGCACACAGTCGGGGTCCGCGACAGCCTGGATGCGATCAATGGCATCGGTCACGGCGCGGTGATGTGCGACCCCGAGTTTCGGGCAGCTCTGGCCTCCCACGGGTTCCATGTCGATCCGGCCTCCGGTGAGATCGTCGAGCTCGCGAAGTTCACCGGCCCCTTCAGTGCCCGAGCTGCTCAGATCCGGCGGAACATGGACCGCTACGAGGCCGACTGGCGGGCCGTCAACCCTGGCGCCGAGCCGGGCCCAAAGCTGCGCCAGTCCTGGGACGCCCGAGCCTGGGCGCAGGCCCGCCCGGACAAGGTGATCCCCAAAGACGGAGCCGAGCTGAGCGCGGCCTGGGTCCAGGAGCTGTACGGGCTCGGCTACGCCGACCCGCAGATGGGCTCGACAAACTCGAGGGTCGTTGCGGATGCCGGGCCGAAGGTGGGCGCGCTGGATCGCAGCGGGGCCGTGCAGACGGTGCTGGCCCGGTTGGGGGCGCGCCGGTCGGCCTGGAACGGCGCCGATGTTCGCGGTGAGGTCGAGCAGCTGATCGCCCGCACCGGGCTGGTCGCCCCCGCGGCCGTGCGAATGGAGCTGGCTGAGGACCTCACCGCCCGGACGCTGGTGGCCTGTGTCGCGCTTGTGGTCGACCGCGACGGGACGCCTCGCGCCGTGCCCGAACACCTCCGAGCGCTCACCTCCCCGGAGGTCTTGGCCGTTGAGGGCGAGCTCACGACCCGGCTGGCCGCCCGCGCCGAACACACACCGGCCAGTCCTGCTCAACAGTTGGCCGGTGGGATCCAAGCAGCCCAGGAGCTGGATGGCGCCCAGCAGGCGGTGGCCGCCGCGTTGGCTGGGACCGGCCTGCTGATCCTGGTGGAGGGCGCCGCGGGGGCGGGGAAGACCACCACGTTGGCCGCGACCCGGGAGTTGCTGGAACGGCAAGGGCATCGGCTGGTGGTGGTGACCCCGACGCTCAAGGCCGCCCGGGTCGCCGCAGACCAAACCGGCGCCACGGCGTACTCGGCGGCCTGGCTGGCCCACCAGCACGGCTACCGGTGGGACACCCACGGCACCTGGACACGGCTGCGGCCAGGCCAAAGCGACCCACGCACCGGCAAGACGTACCCGGGCCCGGCACCAGGCGCGGTCCTGCGGCCCGGTGACCTGCTGCTGGTGGATGAGGCCGGGATGCTCGACCAGGACAGCGCCCGGGCTCTGCTGGTCATCGCCGACCAGCACCACACCCGGGTCGCGCTGGTCGGTGACCGACACCAGCTGCCCGCGGTCGGCCGCGGAGGCGTCCTAGATCTGGCTGCCCGCTGGGCCGACCCCGAATCCTGCTTGGCCCTGGAGGCCGTGCACCGGTTCGCCGACCCCGGCTACGGCGAGCTGAGCCTGGCGATGCGCACCAGCCGACACCCCGGCGCCGTGTTCGACACCCTCCTCGCCCGAGGGCAGATCCGCTTGCACCCCAGTGAGGGCGAACGCATCCGCGCCCTGGCCCTGATCGGCGCCCAACACCCATGGGCTGGGGCCTCTGGCGAGCCGGTGTTGGTGATCGCCGACACCCGGGAACAGGTCGCCGCCCTGAACGGCACCATCCGCGACCAACTCGTCGCGACCGGCCGGGTCCAGGACACCGCTGCGGTCACCACAGGGGCCGGGGAACGGATCGGGGTCGGTGACCGGGTCGCCACCCGCCGCAACGAACCCACCTTGGACGTCGCCAACCGCGACACCTGGACCGTCACCGGGATCGCCCCTGACGGCGCCCTGGCCCTTGATGGTGGCCGTGGTGAACGCCGCTTACCCGCCGGCTATGTCCAAGACCATCTGGAGCTGGCCTATGCGACCACCGTCTACGGCGCCCAAGGCCACACCGTCGCCGCGGCGCACCTGCTCGTGGGCGAGCACACCGGCGCCGCCGGCGCGTACGTCGGGATGACCCGCGGCCGCGAGACCAACATCGCGCACCTGGTCGCCGGCAGCGTCCAGGACGCCCGCGCCCAGTGGATCAGCACCTTCTCCCGCGACCGGGCCGACCTCGGACCCGCCCACGCCGCCCGTCTGGCCGCTGCCGAGGCCGCGACCTACGCGACCGGGCGTCCACTGGAACCGGTCCTGGACGACCTGCGGGCGGCGTGGACCTTGCACGCAGACCTCACCGCACACATCGCGCAAGCCAGGTCGACTCGCGACGAACTAGCCCTCATCGTCCCGGCCCGCGCCCAAAGCGACCCACAGATCGACCAGCTGCGGGCCGCCGAAGCCCAGGCATGGGTGGACGCCGATCGCGCGCGTGCCCGGCTCAGGGGGACCGAGGCCGCCATCACCACCGCGACCAGCGAGCTGACCCGGAACCTGACCGAGCGCTGGGACCGGGCCTACCCGAACGCGGCCCAGGCTGCTGAAACGATCCGGGCCGGCACCGGTCGCTTCGGGCGCGGCCGGGCCCAGGGCAACGCGGCCCGGGCGAACCTCACCAGCTGGGCCCGGGCCTGGCAGCCGATCCTGACTGAGGTCACCGGCTTGCCTGTCGACGGCCTGCTCGACCCCGTCCAGCTGGCCGCCCGGATGCCGTACAACGGGACCAGTGCGCTTCATGAGGCGATCGGTCGGTACGCCGAGCAAGCCGCCGGCCAAGCGCACCCAGAACTGGCGGCGACCCGCCGCGCCGTACAGGTCGCAGACCAGCAAGTACGAAAAGCCAAGGAGGCGCGCACCGCAGCCGAGGACGCCCGCACACACCACTTCGACGAGCTAGGCCTGAGCGATCTGGCTTATACCGACCGACCCGGCCAACGACTCGCGGCAGCCGAAACCAACCTGAACAAGCTCACCCGACAGCTCAACCAGACCCAAGAGCGGATCAGCGCACTTAGTCGCGAACCGGCCATCCGAACCCTGCCGGTCGGGCGCCTGCAGAGCGAACACGACACCTGCGTGCGCGACCACGAACACGCCAAGGACGCGCGGGCCCGAGCCGACTGGGTAGCCCGCAACGCGCCCAGACCAAGCCACGACTACGAACACCATCACGATCTGCACCGCAGCGGCGCCGACCACGGGATCTCGCGCTGATGCGTGCGGGCGGCCGTTATGCGCGTTGGACATCGATCAGGGGAGCACCCAGCCGAGCTGGACAGGCTCGTCCAGGCCAACCGGCCATCACGATTCGGCAACGAGACCCGGGTCCTTGTCCACGCAGACCCGGTTACAACGCCTGTAAGAGGTATCCGATCGCGATCAGACGCGGCGCCGCGAGGAACAACCTATGAAGAACGCGACCAGATGCCCGCCCAAGGGCCATCGGGGTCCTTAGGGGAACGACCTGGCCGCGACGAACAAACAACCCCAGGAGCATTGACAATGACCGACGACAACACCGCTGGCCGAAATAACCACGCGCCCGGCATCATCGAGCACACCACAGCGAACCGTGCAGCCGTGCAGGACGAGCTGCTCACCATCAGCGAAGTCGCCGACATCCTGCGCACCCCGGTCGCCACCCTGCGTTACTGGCGCCACCTCGGCACCGGAGCGCACAGGTCCCGCATGGCACGCGCCGTGCGCTACTGGCACCACGACGTCACCACCTGGCTGCAACAGCAGAGCTCCGCCAGTGACCAGCCCCAACCCAGGACCGAGATGAACCCCGCCGCCGGCCGCGCTGGGAGCCGGGACCGGCAACGTTTTGGAACGTCCCTCCCGCGGTTCTGGTCACCCAAAAACCCTGCGAACGGGCCTCGGCAATGGGGTGCCCACAACTTTCGGGGGAACGTGCCCTGACCAGCGCAAAGACCAACGCACCCCCTTGGGGGTGCGTGCCTGGGGGAACGAAGTAGGAGACGTTCCCCCGCCATGATGACGAGAGCGCATCTGGGCGTTGCCCACAGCTAGCACGAGGCCGTGATGGTCCACCTCAGCGTTGGCCACCCGGACCAGTCATGTACCGCTCTTGGAGTAGAGAAGAAACCAACACCGCCGACAGCGAAACTGTCGGCGCCAGGCAAGGAGAATCAGCATGAGCACCATCTCGCGACAGGTCACGCCGCCGCAGGACCCGCACGCAGGCGACGAGCTGCTCACCATCGCCGAAGTCGCCGATGTTGTCCGCGTCCCCGTCGCCACCCTGCGCTACTGGCGCCACCTCGGCACCGGTCCGCACAGTTTCCGCATCGGCCGCGGCGTCCGCTACTGGCGCAGCGAAGTCACCGCCTGGCTATACGGCCAGAGCGACGGACCCAGTGCGTCTTGAGCCGTCGTAATCTGGACACTCATAATCGTCGCGATCTGCTCCGACGGGCATGAACAGATGCCCGTGGCTTTCGGCCAGAACTCGCGCACGCGACGAACGGCGCCCATCACGAGGGATGGTGAGGATGATCTATGGCTAGCATCCACAGGCGCACCGCTGGGAACGCATTCAGGTCTCCGGTAAAGGTCCCCGCAGCTTCCGCATCGGCCGCGGCGTGCCCCACTGACACCACGAGTCACCACCTGGCTGCAAACCCAAAACGACGGGCCCACCGCCGCATGAGTCCTCGGCAAGTCAGCGGCTCGGCAGAACTCGACACGTGGCACCGTCACCACCGGGACGTAGCGTGCCTTGGAAGCACAAAGGCAGGCGCGGACCACGTCATGAAGCTCCAGGCGATGCACAAGACGTCGAAGGCTCTGCTGGAGACCATGGAGCAGCGCCAGAGGGATACACGACAGGCACTGGAGGGACAAGGTCATGGCAAGCATTGAGCATCGGCAGATCCGTGGCCAGGAGCGCTTCCTCGTCCGCTACAGGGACCCCAGCGGGAAGCAGAAGGCGCGGACCTTCGTCTCGGAGAAGGCGGCGGTCGACTATGAAGCCGAGGTCCGGACCGACATGCGCCGGGGTGCATACCTAGATCCGCGGGCCGGCCAGATGAAGGTGGCGCCGTGGTCGGAGAAGTGGATTGCGGCCCAGGGGCACTTGAAGCCTTCGACGCGCACCCGGTACAGGGGTCTGCTCAAAGTCCAGATCCTGCCGAAGTGGGGCGGCTGTAGCCTGCAGGACGTCGACTTCCTCGAAGTCCAGGGATGGGTCTCCGACCTGACCAGCTCGGGGCTGTCGGGGTCGACGGTTCGACAAGCTCACCGGGTGTTCTCGTTGCTGATGGAGACGGCCGTCCGGAGCAAGCGGCTGTCCTCGAACCCTGCCATCGGTGTGAAGCTCCCGAGGGCCGGGAAGCCGGAGAAGACGTTCCTCACCCATGAGCAGGTCACCGCTCTGGCAGACGCGGCAGGGGAGTGGCGGACGGTCATCCTCGTTCTGGCTTTCTGCGGACTTCGCTGGGGCGAGCTCGCAGCTCTGCGAGTCGGGCGCGTCGACACGATGCGCCGAAGGATCAGCGTCGCGGAGTCGGTGACCGAGCCTGATGGGAAGCTGATCTGGGGAGACCCGAAGAACCACCAACGCAGGTCGGTGCCGATCCCGAGGTTCCTCGTCGACGAGCTGGACGTTCTCAAGGCGGGCAAGGGTCCGAAGGACCTCATGTTCACGGGGGTGCGCGGCGGGGTGCTGCGGAACGGAAACTTCCGCAGGGACGTGTTCAATCCGGCGGCGGTCAAGGCGGGCTTGGACGGACTGACACCTCACGAGCTGAGGCATACAGCGGCTTCACTGGCGATCAGTTCAGGGGCCAACGTGAAGGCGGTTCAGAGGATGCTCGGGCACGCCTCGGCCGCGATGACTCTGGACGTGTACGCGGGCCTGTTCGACGACGACCTGGACGGTCTCGCGGACCGCATGGACGCGGCTCATGTGTACTCGATGTGTACTGAGGTCAAGAGTGAGGCCAAAACCAAGAAAACCAACGTGACTCAAATCCGTTCTGCCGCAACGGAATTGGGCTAGTGGGCCCCGTCGGGCTCGAACCGACGACCTACGGATTAAAAGTCCGCAGCTCTACCAACTGAGCTAGAGGCCCGGGGTATGGGAACAACCCTAGGAAGAACCCAAGGGAGAACCCAAACACCGCCCGTAGCCTAGTGGACCCCACGA
>JBDTOA010000026.1:0-14782 GCA_039933475.1 Dermatophilaceae bacterium | reverse complement strand
TGGAACCGCTTCCGGCAATGGAACCGCTTCCAGCAACGGCCATCGAAGGCCGGCGAAGGTTGAGCATCTCACCGTTGAGGAACGCGCTGCGGCGGGGAAGGCTGCGCGAGAGCGGCTGCCGCTCGACTCGCAGGCTGAGCTCGCGACCGCTGAGCGGGCTGATCCGATCGAGCTTCTGGAGAGCCAGGCAGGCAGCCGGGTGCCTGAGCTCGTGCCAATCCGGTATGGGCGCATGGTTGCCTCGCCGTTCGCCTTCTACCGCGGAGGCGCGCTCATCATGGCCGCCGACCTGGCCCGCACCCCAAGCTCCGCGTTGCAGGTGCAGCTGTGCGGCGACGCCCACCTGAGCAACTTCGGGGTGTACGCCTCCCCCGAGCGACGACTTGTCTTTGACATCAATGACTTCGACGAGACCCACCCAGGACCCTTCGAGTGGGACGTCAAACGACTGGCAGCCAGCCTCGCCGTTGCCGGGCGCGAGAACGGGTACTCCACAAAGAAGCGCCGCAAGATCGTGCTCGCCGCCGCGGCCGGGTACCGCGAGCTGATGATCGACTTCGCCGGCCAGGGCAATCTGGCCGTCTGGTACTCCCATGCCAACATCGACGAGGTTCTCGCAGGAGTTGCCGACCAGCTCGACTCCAAGCGCAAGGCGCGAGTTCAAAAGCAGCTGGACAAGGCAAACAGCCGCGACAGCGTGCAGGCGCTGGCCAAGCTCACCACCGTGGTCGACGGTCGAACGCGCATCCTCAGCCAGCCACCGTTGCTGGTGCCCGTCGAGGAGCTGTGGGGCGAGCAGGAGGCGGCAGTGGCGTACGAGCGCCTGGGCAGCCTGATCAGCTCCTACCGGCGCACCCTGCAATGGGACCGCCGCCACCTGCTGGAGGAGTTCAAGCTGGTCCAGCTGGCCCGCAAGGTCGTCGGGGTCGGCAGTGTCGGCACCCGCGCGTGGATCCTTCTCTTCGAGGGCAAGGACGGCAGCGACCCGCTGTTCCTCCAGGCCAAAGAGGCACAGGCCTCCGTTCTGTCCGGGTTCGTCAAGGGCACCAGCTACAGGAACCAGGGCGAGCGGGTGGTCAACGGTCAGCATCTGATGCAGGCGTCCAGCGACATCTTCCTCGGCTGGCAGCGAACCGCCGGACCCGACGGAGTCGAGCGTGACTTCTACTTGCGTCAGCTCCGAGACGGCAAGGGGTCGGCCGTGGTGGAGAACATGCTCCCGGATGCGATGGGCTTCTACGGGCGGATCTGCGGCCAGGCCCTGGCCCGAGCCCATGCCCGGTCCGGTGACCGGGTCGCCATCGCCGCTTACCTCGGCAAGAGCGACCGCTTCGACAACGCCATCGCCGACTTTGCCGAGGCCTACGCCGAACAGAACGAGCGTGACCACGCTGAGCTGGCCCGCGCGGCCGAGATCGGAACAATCATGGCCGAGACCGGCCTCTGAGTGACTGCCGACCAGCTGCTGACGGCGCTGTTCAACGCTGGCATCGCCATCTCGGTCGGCGCCACGGTCCTATCCCTGGGGATGACGTTCACCCTCGGCCAGCTGGTAGCGCCCCTCAGACGGGTTGGCCTGGTCATCGCCATGGTTGTGCTGAACGCGGCGGTGATCCCGGCGGTCGCGTGGGGTATCGCCAAGGCATCGCCCATGGACAGCGCGTCCGTTCCGGGGCTGGTCCTGGCCACGCTCGGCGCGGGCAGCGCAGGGTCGTTGAAGGCGGCGCAGCTGGCAAAGCGGGCCGACCTTGCTCTGGCCGTGTCGGTTGCCGTACTGCTCCAGCTGGTCAACATCGTGGCGGTTCCCCTGTGGGCCGGGAAGGTGGTGACTGGCGCGTCGATCAGCGCCTGGGACATAGTCAAGAGCCTGCTCGCGCTGGTACTCCTTCCCCTGGTTGTGGGCCTGTTTGTCCGCGCTCGCTATGCCGACCATGCACAGGCCTGGGAACCGGGGCTCGTGAAGGCGGCCAACCTCGCGCTGGTGATCGCGATGGCCACCGGCATCGCGGCAAACTGGAGCACGATCGCCTCGATGTTCGGCTCGTGGGTCATCGTCACCGCGATCGTCATCATCATCGTTGCCGGAGTGCTGGGTCTTCTGCTGGGCGGCCGGAGCGTTGAGACACGTACCACCACCGGTCTGGTCTCGACATTCCGCTTCGGCTCGTTGGGGTTGATCATCATCGGCACCCAGCTGGATGGGAATCCGACCTATCTCGGCCCCGCCATAGTCTTCGCGCTGGTCGACTTCATCCTTCCGCTCGCCGTGGCAGTGGAGATCGGCCATCGGACCTCCAGCTCGGCTACGACATCTCGGCCGTCTCAGAAGGCGCCCCGACCATGACAGCGCAAGCCGAGACACCCTTGCGCGGGGCCCGATCCGAGGAGGGCTTTTCCTCGGCGCTACCGTTGTCCGATGGATTGGAGCCCGTTCGGGGCAGCCCTCTTCGACCTCGACGGGGTGCTCACCCCGACCGCCGAAGTGCACATGCGCGCATGGCACCGGATGTTCTCGACCTACTTCACCGAGAACGCGACTGCACCCGGCTACACAGACGCCGACTACTTCGCCCACGTCGACGGCAAACCGCGATACGACGGAGTGCGGGCGGTGCTGGCCTCGCGGCAGATCGAGCTCCCCGAAGGCGACCCGACCGACGAGCCGGGCATCCAGACCGTCTGCAGTTTGGGAAACACCAAGAACGCCTTGTTCGAGCGAATGCTCAATGATGACGGGGTGGTTGCGTTTCCCGGCACCCTTGATCTGCTCGACGCCCTGGCCAAGCAGGGCGTCTCCGTAGCCGTGGTGTCCAGCTCGCGGAACGCCATCGCCGTTCTCCTCGCCGCTGGCCTCGCGGAGCGCTTCACGGTCGTCGTGGACGGCGAGGTCGCCCGGCATACGGGGCTGCAGGGCAAGCCCTCCCCGGCGACCTACGAGTATGCCGCCGCCGCCCTGGGCGTCCCGGCCGCGCGAGCCGTGGTGATCGAGGACGCGCTCTCCGGTGTCGCCGCAGGCAGGGCCGGCTCGTTCGGGCTTGTCGTCGGGGTCGACCGCGGCGCTGGTGCCGAGAGGCTGCGCGAAGCCGGCGCAGACCTCGTGGTGCGAGACCTCAGCGAGCTGGTGAGCGCATGAGCGCCATTCCTGAGCAGGGCGACGGCACACCCTTCCGGCCTGCCGAGATGCCCGAGTACCTGGATCGTCTGCGCTTCCCGGCCGATCCTTGGCGACTGATCGAGTCCTTCTACGATGTCAAGGACCTGGGAACCACCGAGACGCTCTTCGCTGTCGGCAACGGCTATCTCGGGATGCGTGGCAATGCCGAGGAGGGTCACGACAGCCACAGCCACGGCACCTTCATCAACGGTTTCCACGAGACCTGGCCGATCCGGCACGCCGAGGAGGCTTTCGGCCTCGCCAGGGTAGGACAGACCATCGTCAACGTCCCCGACGTCAAGACGATGCGGCTCTTCGTGGACGACGAGCCGCTGCTGCTCTCGGTCGCCGACATCATCAGCTATGAGCGCACCCTCGACTTCGCCGCCGGCGCGCTGACCCGGGACATCCTGTGGCGGACGCCTGCCGGCAACCGGGTGCATGTGCGTTCCCGCCGCATGGTGTCGTTCGCCCAGCGCCACCTTGCGATACTCACCCTCGAAGTGACCGTGCTTGACCGAGCCGCACCCATCGCGGTGACCTCGCACATCCTCAACCGTCAGGACGGCCTGAACGAGTACCGAACCAAGTTCGTGGACGACGGCGCATCCGATCCACGAAAGGCGGAGCTGTTTACGAACCGGGTTCTCCAACCGGTAGAGCATCAGGGGGCCGACGAGAGGGCGTTCCTGGGCTACCGGTGCTCCAACTCGGGGATGACGCTGGCCGTGGGCACCGATCACCAGATCGAGACCGACAATGCGTACGAGCAGACGACCGAGGTCGAGGAAGACTATGCGAAACACGTCTTCCGGATCATCGCCCTGCCGGGCAAGAAGATCACGATCACGAAGGCGGTGAGCTACCACACCTCGCGCAACGTGCCTGCGGCTGAGCTCATCCACCGGTGCCAGCGAACCCTGGACCGCGTCCGGAGCGGGGGGGTTGCGAAGCAGTTCGCCGAACAGCGGACCTGGCTGGACGAGTACTGGGCCCGCTCCGACGTCGAGGTCGAGGGCCAGCCGGAGTTGCAGCAGGCGATTCGGTGGAACCTCTTCCAGCTTGCCCAGGCCGCCGGCCGCGCCGAAGCCAACGGCATCGCCGCGAAGGGCGTCACCGGCTCGGGCTACGGCGGTCACTACTTCTGGGACACGGAGATCTACGTTGTCCCCTATTTCGTGTACACGACGCCGGGACTGGCCCGAAATGCGTTGCGGTTCCGCTACTCCATGCTGCCCGCGGCGGAGCGCCGGGCCAGGGAGCTGACCCAGAACGGCGCCCTGTTCCCCTGGCGAACCATCAGCGGCGAAGAGGCATCTGCCCCTTACGCGGCGGGGACCGCGCAGTACCACATCGATGCCGACGTCTCCTATGCCGTGAGCAAGTACGTCCAGGCCACCGGGGACGAGGACTTCATGGCACGGGAGGGCATCGACATCCTCGTGCAGACCGCCCGGATGTGGGCCGACCTGGGGTTCTGGCGCAGCAACGGCACCGAGGACTCGTTCCGGATTCATGGCGTGACCGGGCCCGACGAGTACACCACCGTCGTGAACGACAACCTGTTCACCAACGTCATGGCGCGCTTCAACCTGCAACGTGCCGCGAAGGCTGTTCAGAGTCTCGAGGCCACCTGGCCGCACGAGCACGCGCGCATGGTCGCGCGGCTACATCTGCGCGCCGATGAGGTCGGCGAGTGGAACAGGGCCGCCGAGGCAATGGCTATCCCGTACGACGACAACCTCGGCATCCACCCCCAGGACTCCGCCTTCCACGAGCGGGAGGTCTGGGATCTCCCGAACACGCCGCCGGAGAAGAGGCCGCTGCTGCTTCATTTCCACCCGCTGGTCATCTACCGGTTCCAGGTCCTCAAGCAGGCTGACGTGGTGCTGGCGCTTTTCCTGCAGGGTGAGCAGTTCACGGCTGAGGAGAAGCGAGCCGACTTCGAGTACTACGACCAGATCACCACCGGGGACTCGTCGCTTTCCGGAGTGGTGCAGTCGATCATCGCGGCGGAGGTGGGCTACCACGACCTCGCCCTGCGCTACTTCCACGAAAGCGTGTTCCTCGACCTGGCCGACCTGCGCCAGAACACCTCCGAGGGCGTGCACGTCGCCACGTCGGGGGGAATCTGGAGTGCTCTTGTCTACGGGTTCGGCGGGATGCGTGACCACAGCGATGCCATCACCTTCGACCCCCGGCTGCCCGAGTCATGGAGCGCACTCACCTTCCGTATTACGGTCCGTGACACGCGGTTGCGTGTCACCGTCCGCCCGGCCTCGCTCGAGCTCGTGGTCGAGACTGGTCCCGCTGTGACGGTCGGCGTGCGAGGCGAGACCGTCATCGTGACGCAGGAGCGCCCGGTCACGGTGGCCCTTGACGGCCAGGGCCCGCGGATCGACGGTGAACCAGATGCAACGGCGCTCAGGGGCACGCTCCGCGCCGACGGAACGCTGATCACGGCGTCAGTGCCTCACCACTCCGGGATCAACCGCTGACCGAAGCCATGAGCGACCCGGACTGGTCGCTCAGGCGGAACGCCTACGTTCGTCCAGGAGGCAGTAGCCCTTTCCGCGCACCGTCTTGATCGGGGGAGTGGGCCTCAGCTTCCAGCGCAACCGGGCCACGCACACGTCCACGACCTTGCTGTCCAGGTCGAAGTCCGTGCCCCAGATGTCGTGCAGGAGCTCTTCGCGCGAGCACACCAGGTTGCTCCGCCGCATCAGATGGGCCAAGAGGGCAAACTCGCGCCCCGTCAGCCGGACCGGGCCCTCAATCGTGAGAGCCCTGCGGCGGTGAAGGTCAAGCTGGATACCGCCGGCTTCCAGGTACCGCCGCTCGAAGGCCGGGACCACCTTCGCCTCGTGCAGGTGCCGCCGGATACGCGCGGCCAGCTCGGCAGCGGAGAACGGCTTGACGACGACATCGAGTGCGCCGTGCTCCAGGGCCTGGATCCGGGAGCTTGTCTCGGCAGCAGCAGTGAGCACGATCACCGGCGGGCTGGACGCGCGCTTCTTCAGCACGTCGAGAACCTCCAGGCCACTGCGGCGCGGCATGGCGAGGTCGAGCAGGATCAGGTCCACATCGCGGGTGCCGAGCTGGTCCAGCGCAGCCTGACCGTCAGAAGCCTCGTAGACCGTATGGCCCTGGGCCGAGAGCGAACGGTTCAGAACGGTGCGGATCCGCGGCTCATCGTCAACCACTAACAAGGAAGCCACGGTTCACCCCCTGGCTTCAGCGGTGCACGGGAGTGCAGCAGGAGCGCGCGGCCGACGACGCGCGTCGGAACAGGGCCTCGAGCCAAGGATGAAAATGCTCACCACGACCTCCACCTTCAAACCCCTGCAGTCATAGCATCACGCATGGAGCGCCTGGTTGGTGAGAAGGAACGGTTTCTTCACACAATGCTCATGTCATTAGCGGGGTTGGCTCTCCAGCCGATGCACGAGGAAGAGCAGCCGGCCCGGCATTGGTCCGGTACATGGACTCGACGGAGCTGCTGAAGCACTCACCACCGCAAAGGTTTGGGCCCGGCCCGAGCTGGGCAGTCACCAGTTTCACGACGCGTCCCAACGCGAAGATCCCCGAGCCCGAAAGGAAACCATGTCAACTGACGCCATCGTTCTGCTCAAGGATGACCACAGGCAGGTTCGCAAGCTTTTCCGCGACTTCCAGGAAGCCGGTGAGAACGCCGCAGTCACCAAAGGCAGGCTCGCGACCCGCATCATCGAGGAGCTCACCGTCCACACGTTCCTGGAGAACGAGGAGATGTACCCCTCGGTGCGCTCTCTCATGCCTGAGCTGGACAGCGACGTCCTCGAGTCCTATGAAGAGCACCACGTTGCCGACGTCCTGTGCATGGAGCTGTACGCCATGGACCCCGCTGACGAACGCTTCGACGCCAAGATGACGGTCCTGATCGAAAACGTCACGCATCACATGGACGAAGAGGAGCATGACTGGTTCCCGAAGGTCCGTGAGGGGCTCAGTCGCACCAAGCTGCAGGAGATCGGCGCGCGCATGGTCGAGCTGAGGAAGGTTGCTCCGCGCAGCCCCGCTCAGCCCAGCGCGTTGAAGAAGGCTGTAGACGCCGTCATCGCCTGACCTTCCGGTTGGTGGAATAGCCGAGCGGCCCTTGGCGCCGTCCCTGGTCCCCCGGAGCCAGACCGCCCTGGCAGGTGGGGCAGTAGAAGAAGGCGCGGTCCTGTGGCGGAAGACCAAGGGAGCTCACCCGGACGACGTCCCCGCAGCGCCGACAGGGGCGGCCGGAGCGGCCATGGACATAGGTCGTCTCACTGCGGCGCTGCACCCCCGTTGTGCTTTGGATCGCGTTGTCCCTGTTGACATCCAGCAGTCGATGGACCCGTTCGACAAGTTGACTTATCTGAGCCCCTGCCAGACCGGCCGCGGGGTGCCACGGGCTCAGTCGCTCGAGGAAGAGGGCCTCGCTGGCGTAGAGCGTTCCGACGCCGGCGAGGTTGCGCTGGTCGAGCAGGGCCGAACCGATCGGGGTGCTGCAAGCAGCGAGCCGCTTGGCGGCCTCGGCGGGATCCCAGTCCGGGCCGAGGACGTCGGGTCCGAGGTGCCCGAGCAGGCGGCCCTCGTCGCTGGTCGCCAGCAGGTGCAGGGTGCCGAGCCGAAGGCCCAGCGCTGTCCATCGCGCGGTGGCCAGCACGGCGCGAAGCTGGGGGTTGGCCAGGGCCCGTTTGGCCAGGCCTTCGGTGCTCTCGACCCTCCACTGCCCTTCCATCCGCAGGTGGGAGTGGATGGTCAGCCCCGCATCGAGCCGGTGCAGCAGGTTCTTCCCGCGCGAGACGACTTGGAGGGTGCGCATCCCTCGCAGGTCGGCGGTCGAGATCCCCGGCCAGCGCAGGTCGGCGTCAATGATCAGCTCGCCGGCCAAAGCCTCGTTGAGCCGGTTGGCGGTGCGCCAGATCGTGTCGCCTTCGGGCATGCGCCCATGATCCCTGATCCAGCGTGCAGCTCGCGAACATGATCAACCTGGTCGTCGGGCTCCATAACTGGCACCGCTGGCCCCGGATCCACCGCTGATCGCGGGCTTACGAGGTGCCGCTTTTGACGGGCTCGCGCACTCGCTCGACCACCCCGGACTGGTTGCGGGGAATCCGGGTGACCCCCGTGAGAACCGTTGAGACGAGAGCAATCACCGCGATCACTGTGTAGCCGAGCGTGTAGCTCCGCGAGCCACCGATCAGTGCCGAGATGACCAGCGGCCCGGCGATGCCGCCCAAGCTCCACCCAAGGATCATCAGACCGTAGATGGCGCCGGCATGTCGAACCCCGAAGTAGTCGCCGGCGGTCGCCGGCATGGTGCCGAACGCCCCTCCGTAGCAGAGGTAGATCAGCGCGGCGAGCATGAAGAACAGCACGGGGTTGCTGGCGTGAGGAATCAGCAGGAAGGCGAGACCCTGGAGCCCGAGCATTGCCGCGAAGGCCGGCATCCGGCCGGTGTGGTCCGAGATCACGGCCCACACGATCCGACCGCCGCCGTTGAAGATCGCGAGCGCGCCAACCAGACCCGCTGCCCCGGCCTTGGTGTAGCCGGCGATGTCACTCGCAGTGGCGGCGGCCTGCGAGATGAGCGCTATCCCTGCAGTGACGTTGAGGGTGAGGATGGCCGTCAGGAGGTACCACTGCGGGGTGCGCAGCGCCTCCCTCTCGGTGTACTCCTTGCCGCTTTCGACCACCCGGCCACTGGTCGCGGGTGAGAACCCCGGGACTCGGTATCCACTCGGCGGGTTGCGGAAGAACGAGGCACCCACCAGCGACATGACCAGGTACCCGAGGCCCAGCGGCAGGAACGCCCGGGTCGGCACATCCTTGTTGCTGTCGATGAGGCGCTGCGCGATCGGCGACGTCAACACCGCGCCGAACCCAAACCCCCCGACCGCGAGCCCCGTTATGAGCCCTCGCTTGTCGGGAAACCACTTCTGCAGCATGGCGATCGGGACGATGTAGGCAAAGCCGAGGCCGAAGCCGCTGATGACGCCGTAGCCGAGGACGAGCAGCCAGAGCTGGCCATGGTTGTGCGAGAAGGACGCGAGGAGGACTCCGGCGGCATAGATGACTCCGCCTATGACGGCGACGGGGCGCGGCCCGAACTTGTCCTGCAGCCGGCCACCGACGTAGGAGCCGATGAAGATCATGCCGATCGTCACCTCGAACGGCAGCGAGGCCTCAAGCTTGCTGAGGTGGAACGAGTCGGAGGCGCTCAGCGCCTTGCTGAAGACGCTCCAGGCATAGACGGCCCCAATGGAGAACTGCAGCAGCAGTGCCGCGGCAACCAGCAACCAGCGTCCCCTCGTGGGGTTCCCCGGCTGTGCGGTCTCCCCACCTACGTCGTCCGGGCTCATGTCGCTCCTACTGTCGGGTTGTCGAGTGAGAAATGGGCTCAATGAGCCAGGAGCTCGCGGCTACCGGAAAGGCGCCGGATCCCCTACACCGACCCGAACGACCTCGGGATATCCCTGGGACCAGTCCACGACCGTGCTGGCCTCGGTTCCGCACTCGCCGGCGTCCAGCACCGCGTCGATCCTCTGGTCGAGCTCCTCCTTGATCTGCCAGCCGTCGGTCATCGGCTCCTCGGCGTGAGGGAGCTGGAGGGTGCTGGACACCAGCGGCTCCCCCAGCTCGAGCAGCAGGGCCTGGACGACGGGATGTTCCAGGATGCGCACGCCAACCGTCCGCTTCTTCGGGTGCGCAAGCCTTTTGGGCACCTCCCTGGTCGCGGGGAGGATGAACGTGTAGGGGCCGGGCGTCGCCGCCTTGATGGCTCGGAACGCAGCATTGTTCAGCTGGACGAGCTGGCCGAGCTGGGCGAAGTCCGCGCATACGAGCGTGAAGTGGTGCTTGTCGTCCAGAACCCTCAGCTCGCGGATTCGCTCGCCGCCCGCCACGTTGTCCATCCGACACCCCAGGGCGTAGCAGGAGTCGGTGGGGTAGGCGACGAGAGCGTCCTCCCGCAACAGGGCAGCCACCTGCGCGATCCGGTGCGGTTGCGGGTGCTGCGGGTGGATGTCGAAGTACCGTGCCATATTCCGAGGATACGAGCCGTGAGCGTGGGACAATCACGAGCGTGGCAACCGGACCCGAGATCGCGCTGGTCGTCCTCGGCGTTGGTGCCGCGGTGGCAGCGCTCGGGCGTGCCATGACGGCGGCAGAGCGTCGCGGATGGGTTCGCCTCCACGGCACCGGCAAGGGCTCGGCCGCCGTGGCGTTCGCTGCGATGGAGGACATGTTCTCCACCTCTCGCAGTCAGGCGCGACAGCTGCTGGAAGCGCAAAAGCTCGTCGGGCATCCCGCTCCGACACCGGGAGACGGGCTCGACGACGGACCTGGTGTGACGGGCCGTTTCGGCGGCAGGCTGACCATCTCCCGGCCCGGCGCCGGGACTTCCCACCTATCTGAAGGCGCCGAGGGCTCCTCGTAGCAGCGTCCCGCCCCGCCTCTCGCTCGATCTGCTGCGCCCCGATCGATGGCGCACAGGGGGGAGCTCTCCCCATGTACCGAGCCACCCCCGACGGCTAACGTCCCAGGCCAAGTGCAGGGACGAACGCCGGGAGAGTCATGACCGAGCTGCTGGGCGCGGATACGGACGCCCTGGACCGCGCTGCCCATTCCCTGAGCGACGACGCGCGAAGACTTCAGGACATCCGCAGCCAGGTTCAGCGGGTGGTGGCCGAGATGGAGGCGGTCTGGGACGGCGACGACCTGCGGCATCTCCTCCAGCAGTGGGAGCAGGAGACATCGCCCCACCTGGCTGGCGCATCAACGACCCTCGACACCTGCGCCTCCCAGCTACGCGCCCAGTCAGACGCGCAAAGGGCAGCAAGTCGCAGCGACGGCCGGTACGACGGTCCTTCCCCCTCGCTGGTGGCGTCCGCCGGCGTACTCGGCACCTCAACGGTGACCCCGCCGCCGCACAGGTCGCCCCGTGAGAACGCCAGCTGGTGGAGGTCACTGAGCGAGCAGGAGCGACAGCGGGTGACCGAGGACCACCCAGACTGGATTGGCAACCTTGATGGCGTGCCGTTCGCCGCCAGGAACCAGGCCAACCGGTCGCTGTTGGCCGTCGATCGTGCCCGCCTCGTAGCCGAGAAGCAGCGCCTCACGGACGTCCTGACCGGCACCTGGTTCGGGGGCACGTTCACCAACGACGACGAAGCGCTGGCCCATGTCGAGGACAAGCTGGCCTCCCTCGATGCGATCGAACAGACCCTGGCCAGACCCGGCGACCGCCAGCTCCTCGTACTGGACCTGTCGCACGAACGGGCTGAGGCGGCCATCGCCCGGGGCAACGTGGACAGCGCGGACAACGTGGCGGTCTTCGTCCCGGGCATGAACTCGGGCGTCAACAACGACCTGCCGGTCTACGACCACCAGATGGACCAGCTGCAGCACCGCGCAGAGCTGGAGAGCAAGCGCGCCAACCCCGCCCTGGACCCAACGACCGCGACCGTGACGTGGATCGGCTACCAGACTCCGCAGCTGGGCTGGGATCTCGTCGGCGAGAACTCGGTAGCCGACGACCATGCCGCCGAGGCGGGTGCTGCCCAGCTGGCGCCCTTCCTGTCGGGGATCGGCGCCGCCCGCAGCCGCGACGCACACCTCAGCCTGCTGGGCCACTCCTACGGCTCGACCACCGCTGGGCTTGCTCTCAGGCAGAGCACCGGCGTGGACGACGTCGTGTTCTTCGGGTCTCCAGGAGTCGGCACGAGCGACCTCCTGGACCTGTCGGTGCCCAAGGGCCATGCCTACTACATCGAGGCGCGACTGGACCCGGTTGGCGACCTCGGGCACTTCGGCATCGACCCGTCACACCTGGACGGGATCGAGCACGCGTCGGCTAGGGAGTCAACCGTGGTGGACCCGGTGACCGGTGAGATGCGGCACTTCACGGAGGTCACGGGCCACAGCTCGTACCTCGTTGACGACAGCACCAGCCAGTACAACCTGTCGGTGGTGGTCGCCGGAGTCCCGGACCGCCGGGTCGTCGACCGTGGCGAGGGTCTGGGCGATGTCCTCTCCTGGCCGATCCCCGGGACGTACTGATGACCATCCGCTCAGGTGCTGCCGCCAGCCTGGTCGCGATACTCGTCACGATGCCGATCGTCGCGGGCTGCGGCCCGACCGCCAGCTCCACCACAAAGGAAGGTGAACCCATGAGCCAGGCATTCGAGGAGCTGATGAAGCGCCCGAACCTCACAGAGGTCGACGCCGACTACCAGTCGATGTTCGCGACGATCCGCGACCGCCTGGTGTCGGAGGTGGGCGTAGCTGCCTGGGTGCCCGATGACGAACCCATGAGCGGGTCCTCCTGTGGCGGAGGGATCGCCAACCTGGAGGGTGCCGAGGTGCGCCGGTACGACGCCGGAGCGTCACCGGGCAACCTCCCGGACGAGGCATGGGACGAAGCCGTCGCGATCGTGACCGAGGTGGCCGGGCGCCACGGGTTCGGGGCGCCAAAGGTGATCGTCAGCGGTCCGGGCGACCACGAGGTCTCGTTCAGGGACAGGTACAACGGCGAGCTGCTGTTCGGTACCGGGGCCAACACGATCCTGGGTGCAACCACGGGGTGCCATCTCACCGAGCAGGCGCACCGGCGCGGCATACCGGCGCCACCCAAGGACTACTAGGTCTGCTGGAAGCTCCCTAAGCCAACGCCGTCGAGAGGCCTGCTCTCATCGGCTGTGGGTCCAGGCCCTGACGTCGTCAGCTGAGGCAGCATCAAGCGCATGGCCGTACTCCGCCAGGACTGACTCGTCGCTCGCATGCTCCACGCCGGTCAGCACTCCCAGGGCGAACGCCTGATGCTCCGACATCCGGCTCGCGAGGTCGTCGAGCAGCGCGCGGGCCATGAGGCTGTCCTGATGACGCCCGAGCAGCTCCTGCAGGTCCTCCATCCGGCGCGCCAGTCGCTGGGCCGCAGACCCGGCCAGCGGGGCTGCCACCTCTGCGGCATACCTCGCCCGCTTGGCGGCCTTGCGGACCTCGTGGAGCTCAGGACCAGCCAGGTCGAGCATGCCTTCGGCTTTCTTGGCCGCGTGGTCGACCCGATCGCAGGCGCGGCCAACCAGCGAGGGCAACGTATGACGTGCAGCCGCCTTCGGGTCCCACTGCGGGTAGGTCACGAAGGCCATCAGAGCAGCCAGGCTCGCGGCATACCGGGGGCTGTTCAAGGCCTCGATCAGGTTCTGGTGAGCATGGGAATGCCGTTCTGCCAGCTCACGATCCACCTCGGCGAGTACCTTCGCGAGATCGGCGTCGACCGGGAGGATCGCCACAGTCTCGTTGAGGTGCGCCCGCATCACCTCGACATCGCGGACCCCGCCGAGCTCCGAGCCCAGCCACTTCAGCTCGCCGCGCAGATGTTGAGCCTGTGGACCGGCAAAGAGCGGTCCGAAAGTCGCGAGACTGCTGCGCAACCGTCGGCAGGCCACCCGCATCCGGTGAACGGCGTCGGGGCTGTCGATCCGGGCGCCAGGCTCACGCACCCGCAGCTCGTCGATCTGGGTGCCCAGGTGGGACAGAAGGAGCTCGCGCACGTTCTTGGTGCTGGCCACGGTGCTCTTGCCCACTCGCCCAACCTATCTCTGCGGTCCTGATCTCGACCCAAGATCGCAGAACTGCCATAGGGGCGAAAGTAGGCTGACCCCATGAGCCGCACGCAGGGCCACGAGTACGGCCCCGACCACGGCCAGGGCCACGAGCATCCGCACGGGGCCCATCCCGGACGACTGGACCGGATCAAGCACGCCTTCATGCCGCACAGCCACGACACGGGCGGAGCCGTTGACGAGGCACTGACCACGTCGCGTGACGGCATGCGCACCTTGTGGATCTCCTTGGCCATCCTGGGTGCTACCGCCTCGGCGCAGGCCGTTGTCGTCTGGATATCTGGTTCGGTTGCGCTCCTCGGGGACACGGTCCACAACCGTGGCGACGCGCTCACCCGTGACGTGAGTGGCGCGCGCCGCCATCAGTCCGCGCGTTCGGCTTGCACTTTGTTACTGGTCAGTAGCATCATGGATGTTACTGACCAGTAACCGCCAACGGGAGGGCCGCCAACACGGCCGGGATCCCAGCACGGAGGACCCAGATGGGCCACTACAAGAGCAACCTGCGCGACCTCGAGTTCAACCTGTTCGAGGTCTTCAACCGTCAGGAGCTACTGGGCAGCGCCCCCTACTCCGAGGTCGACGAGGACACTGCCCGCGAGATCCTGGGCGAGGTGGCCCGCCTTGCCGAGAACGAGCTCGCCGAGAGCCTGCTCGACTCCGACCGCAACCCGCCGGTGTTCGACCCGGCCACCAGCTCGGTGAAGATACCGGCGTCCTTCACCAAGTCCTACAAGGCCTACCTCGACGCCGAGTGGTGGCGGCTGGACGTGCCCACGGAGCTCGGCGGCACGGTCATCCCACCGTCGTTGCGGTGGGCCGTGGCCGAGCTGATCCTGGGGTCGAACCCTGCCGTTCACATGTACTCCGCCGGCTTTGCCTTCGCCAAGGTCCTGTACCACCTCGGCACGCAGGACCAGAAGCTGATGGCACATCACATCGTCGACAAGAAGTGGGGCGCCACCATGGTGCTCACCGAGCCCGACGCGGG
>JBDTOA010000025.1:0-14878 GCA_039933475.1 Dermatophilaceae bacterium | reverse complement strand
GCCACCCGGGTGAGGATCGCAGTCGCCCTGACCAGGATTTCACGCTCGTCGGCACTGATTCCCTTGAGCCTGCTCGCCATCCAGGCATCACGCCTGCGTCGCGTCTCGCCAAGGAGCGCGCGACCCTGCGCCGTCAGCGAGATGAAGACCTGTCGGCCGTCCAGCGGGTCGTCCGTGCGGGCGACGAGCTCGCGCTCGACCAGCCCGGCAACCGTGCGGGTCATGCTGGGCGGGCTGACGCGTTCCATCTCGGCAAGCTCACGCGGGGTCAGGGCGTTGTCCTCGAGCCTCGCCATGACACTGAACTGGTGGGGCGCCACATCCTGGGTGCTCTCGTAGCGAACCCGTCGACTGATTCGCATGCACGCCAGGCGCAGATCGTTCGCCAGATGCGCCAGCGATGGGTTCTGGCTGCTCTGGGTTGTTCGCTTCGTGGGTGGCATGAGTCCTTCCGGCTATTTACTTAGCCTAACTCATTACCCGTGCTAACTATTCCCCGACGTCACGAATGCCGCCGGCCAGCGGCTCCTTATCAGCCGACGCCGAGCAGGCTCTTGAGGGGATCGAGCGCGAAGTAGACGACGAACAGACCCGAGATGACCCACATCAGCGGGTGCACCACGGAGGACTTGCGGAGCACGACCTTGATCAGCACGTACACCACGAACCCCGCGCCGATGCCGGCCGTGATCGAGTAGGTGAAGGGCATCAGGACGATGGTCAGGAAGGCCGGGAAGGCGATCTCGAGGTCGTCCCAGGAGATCCCCTTGACCTGCTGCATCATCAGGAAGCCGACCACGACCAGGGCGGGTGTCGCCGCCTCGTACGGGACCACCGAGACCAGCGGCGCCAGGAAGGTTGCCCCCAGGAACAACAGGCCGGTCACGACCGAAGCCAGGCCGGTTCGTGCTCCCTCGCCTACGCCCGCTGCCGACTCGATGTATGCCGTGTTGCTGCTGACGCCGCCCGCGCCACCAGCGACGGCGGCAAGGGAGTCGACCAGGAGGATCTTCTGGGTGTTGGGCGGGTTGCCCTCCTTGTCGAGCAGACCGGCCTCATGGCCGATCGCAACCATCGTGCCCATCGTGTCGAAGAAGTCGGCGAGCAGCAGGGTGAAGACGAGAAGGACCGTCGAGACGAGCCCGATCGCGCCGAACGAGCCCAGCAGCGAGAAGTGGCCCAGAAGTCCGAAGTCGGGGACCTCGACGATCTGTGACGGGAGCTTTGGGACGTTGAGACCCCAGCCCGTGGGGTTGACCAGCTTGCCGGTGTTGTCCAGCTGACCGCCGATCTTGCCGATGGCCTCGACGATGATGGCCAGGACGGTGGCACCGATGATGCCGATGAGGATCGCGCCCTTGACCTTCTTGACCATCATGATGATGATCGCGACCAGGCCGAGGACAAAGACGAGCATCGGCCAGCCGGCCAGGAACCCACCGACACCGAGCTCGACAGGCACCGGTCCGGAGGCCGGCTTGCGGATGACCCCGGAGTCCACCAGACCGATGATCGTGATGAACAGACCGATGCCCACGCTGATCGCAATCTTCAGCTGGGAGGGGATCGCGTGCAGAACCGCCTTGCGGAAACCGGTGAGCACCAGGACGGTGATGATGATGCCCTCCATGACGATCAGCCCCATGGCGTCAGCCCAGGTCATGCCAGGCAGCTTGGCGATCCCGAACGTCACGAACGCGTTGAGCCCCAAGCCTGTCGCGAGGGCCAGCGGGAAGTTGGCCACGACGCCCATGAGCAGGGTCATCACACCCGCCACCAGGGCTGTCGCCGCAGCGACCATCGCGAGGTTGGGCTGACCACCACCGCCGAGGAAGCCCCCGGTCGAGTCGGCCTGGGTCCCGATGATCAGCGGGTTGAGGACGACGATGTAGGCCATCGTGAAGAAGGTGGCGAGGCCGCCACGGATCTCCCGGCCGTAGGTCGACCCGCGCTCGGTGATCTTGAAGAACGAGTCGATTGCGCCGTGCGACGGGGCGACCTGCTTGGGCTTTGTAATCGAGGGCATGGCGCACAGCGTAGGGCGTCCCGTTACAGCTCTGGCACCGCGGTCAGCCCGAAGGATCATGGCTGCCCCGGCGACCGCGATCCTTCACCGTGACCGCGCGCCCTAGTCTTGTCCTCGTGAGCGCAGAAGAGCCCCAACCGCTGTCGGTCGACACCCTTCGGCTGCTTCAGGTCGGTATCGCCGTGTGGGGTGTTGCGCTGGTGGTCAGCCTGCTCGTTCCGGCGTTGCACGAGGCCGAGCGACACTGGTGGCCGTGGGCCTGCGTGGCGGGAGTCGTGGGTGGTGCGCTGTCACTGCTCTATGTGCGCCGCGGCCGCGGAAACGCAGCAATGGCACAGCCGCCGCGCTCCTCCTGACCCGGCCGTGGAGTCGGGTCATCCGCCCATGCGCAACTAGCCCCAAGTCTCCGTCAGTAAGTATCCGTGGGCCGTGCTGCTACCAGTGGTACTCGACACCGGTCAGATCTTGGCTGAGCTGCCATAGCCGCGAAGCCAGCGTCGGGTCCTGGGCAAGGATGCTCAGCTTCGCGGGGCCAGCGGGTCCCCGGCTCTCGCGCATCCACCTCGGACCCGTGTAGGAACCGGGCGCAGCCTCGGATGCCGCATAGAGAATAGGCCTGGCGCCGGCGGCAGCAGACTGGAAGACGGCCTTCATGACCCAGGGCGCCAAAACCCGGACCGCGCGGTTGGCGCCCAGCCCCTCGGGGTCCACCGCGAGACCAGTGGCCGAGATCCCCGGGTGTGCCATCGTCGAAGTAAGAGCTGTGCCATGGGCCGAGGCGCGGCGCTGGAGCTCGGCGCCGAAGAGCACGTTGGCCAGCTTGGAGTTGCCATAGGCCCGTTCGGGCTTGTATCCCTGCGGCGGGTTGCCGTCCACCACGTCCGCGCGACCACTGTGGTGGGCCAGGGATGAAACGGTCACGACGCGCGGTGAGGCAGCAAGCTGCAAGGACGACAGCATCAGCCCGGTCAGTGCGAAGTGGCCAAGGTGGTTGGTGCCGAACTGCAGCTCGAAGCCGTCAGGGGTGCCGTGCCAGGTCCGGGGCGTCATGACTCCGGCGTTGTTGACCAGCAGGTCCAGTGGGCCTTCCCACGCGTGCGCGAAGCTGCGCACCGACGACAGGGAAGAAACGTCGAGCTTGGCGACGAAGATCTCGCCACCGAGAACGTCGGCGCGGCGGTTCTGGGCGCCGCGAACCTCGTGGCGGATCTGTGCCGCGGCGCGCTCCGCCGCCGGGAGGTTACGACAGGCCAAGGTGACATCGGCACCGCGAGAGGCGAGCACACGGGCCGTCTCGAAACCGATGCCCGAGTTGGCGCCGGTGACCACCGCGGTCGTCCCACCCAGATCGGCGCGCCCCAGGGGGGCCAGGGCATGAACCACGACCGGCCCAGCGACCGGCGACTCAGACGACATCGAAGGCAAAGTCGTCGAGAACCGGCTCCTCAGCCGGTTTGGGGTCCTCGCGGACGAGGTCTATCTCGCTGTGCGCGCCACAGCCATGGTCAAGACTCACGACGCGACCGTCTGAGGGTGACCAGGCGTTGGCGCAGACGCCGAAAAAAGAGCGAAGTGCACCCGCCATCGGGAAGAAGAAGCCACAGGAGGAGCAGGGCGCCGGGGCCTGTTCGGCGACCGGCGACTTTGGTCCACTTTCACCGTCATACCAGCGCTGGGCTGCGTTCTCGCGGCCCTCCGCGGAGAGAACCCGCTTGCGGCCAAGTCCCAGCTCCCACTGGGCCATTCTGTCGACGTCCTCGTCGCCGGTGGCCTCGGCGCCCGGCTCGAGACGCTGGTCGTCCTCGATGTAGGGCAGGACGTCGCCGGCTCCAAGGTCGCCGGGGGCCAGCCGCTGGTCGTAGGGAAGCCATTCGGGAGAGAGCAGCGCATCCTCGCCGGGCATCAGGCTGGTCTCGCAGATCGTGGCCTTCTTGCCCCTCGGAACGCGCGCCACGGTGATCGCCCAACGCCACCCCGGGTATGCCGTCGCGGTGCACGCGAAGTAGTGGGTGGCGAGGCGCTCCTCGTCCATCACTGCGCCAAGGTGCTCACCGACCGTATCCGGCTCGGCGATGCTCTCGGCTGCCTCACGGGCCTGCTCGACCGCGGCAAACAGCACGGCGTCGGCCTTGATCTTCATCGCCTCATGCACCCATCTCGAGCTGACCGGCGACCCCGTGCAGCACCTTGGCGACCTTGGCCGCCGTGGCCTTATCGGGGTACTTTCCACGACGCAGCGTGGTCGAGACACTGTCGAGGAGCTTGATGACGTCCTCGATGATCACGGTCAGATCCTCGGGGGACGTCCGGTTCTTGGCCGCGACGGAAGCCGCGACCGACGGGGTGGGGTCCAGGACGCGAACCGACAGCGCCTGAGCGCCGCGCCGACCCTCGACGACGCCGAACTCCACCCGCGTGCCGCCCTTGAGCGTCGTAATCCCCTGGGGGAGCGCGTCCGCATGAAGGAAGACGTCAGCACCCTCGTCGTCGCTGAGGAAGCCGAAGCCCTTCTCGGCGTCGTACCACTTGACCTTGCCTGTAGGCACAGCCCACCTCTTGCTCGTATGTCGGCTGCCCCCGCGTGCGGGCAGGTCGCGATGACGCACGTTGCGCTGGTCTCAGGCTAGCCGGTGGCAGCAAGAGGTTTCGCCATCTGCCCGATCGCGCGACCGAAATCGCTGTTTGCCCGATAAACAGCTTGGCACTGTCCGTGACGCTGCCCATACTGAGCCCGGTGACCTCGAGTGCTCCAGACCGCCCGTCCCTGGCGTCGTTCTGGAGCGACCTTCCGCGCGAGGGCAAGTTCCTGCTGTCCACCGTGGCAGTCGAGACGCTCGGCACGGGGCTGGTGCTGCCTTTCGGCTTCATCTACCTCCATGAGGTGCGCGGGTTCGCGATCCAGAGCGCCGGCAGCCTCCTGGCGGTGCCGGCGATCGTCGGCATGGCAGTCGTCGGTCCGGCCGGGGCACTGATCGACCGGATGGGCGCGCGGCGGATCATCCTGGCCGGGATGGCAGCTCAGATGCTGGGCAACGTCCTGCTTGCCTTCTCCACCACCCAGGTCATGGCCGCCTGGGCCCTGGGCCTTCTCGGCGCCGCCGGGGGCGTTTTCTGGCCCGGCTTCAACGCCATGATCGGCGCGGTCGTGCCCTCGAACATCCGGCAGCGCTACTTCGGGATCAACTTCACCCTCGTCAACCTGGGCATCGGCATCGGGGGCCTGCTCTCGGGTTCCATCGTCGACGTCCATCGGCCGGAGACCTTCGTCGCCATCTACCTGGGCAACGCGCTCAGCTTCCTGGCTCCCCTGGCGGTTCTTCTCGGGCCCTTGCGCCGCGTAAGTGGCAAGGTCGAGCGTCCGGTCAGCGAGCAGGACAACCTGCCGGTGCGGACGTCATACCTGGACATCCTGCGGGACAGGGCGATGGCGCCGGTGATCGCCTTGACCTTCCTGTCCGCATTCGTGGGCTACGCGCAGTCCGAGGCGGGGTTCACCGCGTATGCGCGGCTGGTCGGGCAGGTCTCTACGCGGACCATCGCGTACGCCTTCGCCGCCAACACCGCGACCATCGTGCTGCTCCAGCTGTTGGTGCTTCAGCGCATCGAGGGCCGCCGCCGCACCCGGGTGATCCTCGTCCTGTCGGTGCTCTGGGCGGTCTCGTGGCTGATGACCGGCTTCTCCGGCCTGCTACCAGGCAGCGGAGCAGCAGCAGCACTCGTCATCGGCGGCAGCGCCGTCTTCGCGCTGGGTGAGACGCTGCTCCAACCCACCATCCCGGCGATCACCAACGACCTGTCGCCAGATCATCTGCGAGGGCGCTACAACGCGGTCATGGCCGGCGCCTTCCAGCTGGCGGCTGTCACCGGGCCGGTTGTCGCCGGGGTGATGCTCGGAGCCCGCTTCAACATTGCCTTCATCGGCATGCTGATCCTTGGCTGCGCCGTCATGGCACTCATCGCCCTTGCCGTCGAGCACCGGATACCGGCGCATGCCAACGGCGTCAGGGCTCCCGCGGCCGCGACCGGCTTGGCGTGACTGCCCTGACGCCTGGCAAGGGGGCGTCTGGCTAGTTGGTTGGCGCCTGAGCGGACATCGGGAGGGTGGTGATGGCCACCTTGTCGGACGCACGAGCCAGGACGAATGCCTGCTGACCCTGCGCGAGTGAGGCCCCCCGGTCCTTGGTGCTGGCGTTGAGGACGTAGGTGCCCGTGAACCCGTCCGAGCTCTTGAGCGTGACCGACGTGGCACTGAGCGCGGTGACCTCGCCTCGCTGGAACAAGAGGGTCTGGACCGACCCGGCCGCGTTGGCGGTGACCTGTCCGTGCAGAGACGTGCCGCCCAGCAGCCCGCCGAGCCCGCCGAGCCCCCGGGCCCCGCCCCCGGGCAGCCCTGGCATGTCGCGGCCGTTCTGTCCCCCGTCCGGGCGCAGCCCCTTGCTCTTGCCGTTGCCGTTGCCGTTGCCGTTGCCGTTGCCGTTCCCCGGGCCCTGCTGGCCAAAGGATCGGGCGGACTGCCGGTCTCCCACGAGGCTGAACCGATCGTGGTTACGAAGGACCAGAAGACTTGTCACTGCGACGCCCATGACCATCAGTAGGACGACTGCAGCCGCAGACAGACCCAGCGCCCAGCGCCTGCCGGGGGTGGCCGTCGCCTGCCGCCATGCGTTCGGCCGAGGCGGGTACGCCGGCGAGGGGGCAGCCGGGGCACTGTAGGCAGCCGTCATCGGCTGGGTTGGCGGATTGACGGGGTTCGCTGGGTTTGCTGGGTTTGCTGGGTTTGCTGGGTTGACCTGAGGTCGGCTCCCCGGTTGGTCTGGGGGGGTGCTGGGTGGCTGCACCGGAGGCTGCTCTGACATGGACGTTCCCTTCGTTCCCCCAAGCATCCCGCACCAGCTCGGGAGATACCGGAGAAAAGCCTGAGAGTTGTCTATGAGCCCTGGTCGGTCATCCCGAGGATCTCGACCGCTTCGGCGCGCATCTCCACCTTTCGGATCTTGCCGGTCACCGTCATCGGGAACCCCTCAACGACGTGGACATAACGCGGCACCTTGTAGCGCGCAAGCTTGCCCTCGCAGAAGATACGGACACCCTCTGCTGTCAACGGCTCCGCGCCCGGGCGCATCACGACCCAGGCCATCAGCTCCTCGCCATAACGCGGGTCTGGCACGCCGATCACCTGAACGTCGGCAATATCTGGGTGGCTGTACAGGAACTCCTCGATCTCGCGCGGATAGACATTCTCGCCGCCTCTGATCACCATGTCCTTGATCCGGCCGACGATCGAGAGATAACCGCCGTCATCCATCGTGGCCAGGTCACCTGTGTGCATCCAGCCTGCGGTGTCTATGGCTTCTGCAGTCTTGTCCGGCTCGTTCCAGTAGCCCAGCATCACACTCGGACCGCGGGTGCAGAGCTCACCGGGCGCGCCACGGGGGACGACTCGTCTCGTCGCAGGGTCCACGACCTTGACCTCGATGTGAGGCATGACCTGACCTACGGTCTCAGTCCGCCTGGCCAGGTCATCGTCGACCCTGGTCATTGTCGAGACCGGCGAGGTCTCCGTCATGCCATACGCGATGGCAACTTCGGACATGTTCATCTCGGCAATCACGCGTTTCATCACCTCGACAGGACAGGGCGACCCCGCCATGATCCCGGTGCGCAGCGAGGACAGGTCGTAGGTCGCGAAGTCTGCGAGCCCCAGCTCCGCAATGAACATCGTGGGGACGCCATAAAGACTCGTGCAGTGTTCCTGCTCAACGGCTTTGAGGGTCGCCGCCGGGTCGAACGCCGGCGCAGGGATCACCATGCAGGCGCCGTGGCTGGTGGCCGCAAGGTTGCCCATGACCATGCCGAAGCAGTGGTAGAAGGGCACCGGCAGGCAGATCCGGTCATCCCTGGTGTAGCTGACAAGCTCGCCCACGAAGAAGCCGTTGTTGAGGATGTTGTGGTGGCTGAGGGTGGCGCCCTTGGGAAACCCCGTGGTGCCGGAGGTGTACTGGATGTTGATCGCATCGTCGGAGTCGAGCGTGGACATCCGCGCATTCAGCTGCTCCATGGAGGCGCCGGCTCCGGCGGCAAGCAGCCTGTCCCAGGTGGGCTCCCCGATGTAGACCACCTCATGCAGATCAGCGCACGTCGGGCGCACCTCGTCAATCATCGCCCTGTAGTCCGACGTCCTGTGAGCCACGGCGCTGACCAGCATGCGCAGGCCCGACTGCTTCAGGACGTAGGCAAGCTCGTGGCTGCGGTAGGCCGGATTGACGTTGACCAGGATCGCGCCGATCTTGGCGGTCGCGTACTGCAACAGGGTCCACTCGGGACAGTTCGGGGACCAGATGCCGATCCGGTCACCAGCTTCGACACCCTGCGAAAGCAACCCGAGAGCCAGCGCCGTGACTTCAGTGTCGAGCTCGAGGTAGGTCCACCGGCGCCCGCTCGGCACGTCAACCATCGCCTCCGCGCCAGGGAAACGGGCAACCGTCCGCGCCAGGTTGTCTCCGATCGTGTCACCCAGCAGCGGGATCCTGGACGTTCCCGAGGCGTATGACGCGAGCGCTTGAAGGTGCACGGTTTCCTCCGCATTTGCGAGACTGGTTTGGGCCCCATCCTCCCGACCGCGACGCCGCACGGCAAGCAAGGGGCCCACGGCCAACTAACGTAGGACGAGTGCCCCCTCCCTCGTCCCGACCAGCGTCAGCCCTCCGGAGCCTCGCCGACGACATCCGGCGTCGAAGCGACGAACAGCTTCAGGAGCTCGTCCGCCGCCGGCCTGACCTGGCCCGCCCGGCTCCCAATGACCTGACCTCGCTCGCAGCTCGCGCCAGCACGCGTTCCAGCGTCCAGCGAGCACTGGACGGGCTTGATCGGGGGCATCTCGAGGTTCTCGAGGCCCTGGTCGTCAGCGGCGACCCGGTCGACCTCGACCGGACTGCCACGATGCTTGGGCAGGCCACCCCGTCGCTCACCGGGTTCATCCAAGACCTGTGGGACCGCGCCCTCTTATGGCGTGGCGTGGACGGCCAGCACGTCGTGCGCGCGGCCTCCGAGGTTCTCGGCCCCCACCCAGCCGGGCTGGGCCCGGCCATTGCCGAGCTGCGCGGCACGGCCCCGGCGTCGTATGCCTCACCCGAGGCTCTCGACGCACTCATCGCCTCGGCGCCCCCGCAAGCCCGAAACATCCTGGACAAGCTCGCCTGGGGTCCGCCCCTCGGCACGCTGTCGCCAGTTGGGCCACTGGCGGACGTGGGCGCCTGGCTGCTGTCGCATCAGCTGATCAGCGCCCTCTCCGCCGACCATGTTGTCCTGCCCCGCGAGGTCGGGCTGCGGCTGCGCGGGGACCGGCTTCACCGCGAGAGCGCGCTGGTCGCCCCCGACCTGTTGGTCATCGCCCACGAACAGTCCTCGGTGGACGCCGCGGCGGGCGAGCAGGCCTCCGAGCTGCTCGGCCTCGTGGACGAGATCGCCGCAGACTGGGGCCCCCGGCCACCTCGGGTTCTCCGTGCGGGTGGCTTATCGGTGCGGGATCTCAAGCGACTGGCCGCACTCCTCGACGTTGACTTGACACATGCGGCGTTCATCGTCGAGATGGCTTATGCCGCAGAGCTTCTAGCCGATGATGCCTCGTTGGAGCCGGTCTGGGCACCAACTCCGGGTTACGACGAGTGGCAGCAAAAACCCTCAGCACGCCGCTGGGTCCGGCTGGGCCGGGCCTGGCTTGCGTCTGGTCGCGCGCCACACCTCATCGGTACTGCCCCTGCCAGTGGCGGCAGCCCCATCAACGCGCTCAGCGGGGACGTGGTGTACCCGCCCCTGCGTCAGCTGCGAGGCGACATCCTGGCCGAGCTGGCAGCCCTGCCCGAGGGGCAGGCACCGGAGCTGGCTGCCCTGGTCGACAGGATCCGCTGGCGCAGACCGATGCGCCGTGCCGAGATCATCGAAGCCGTCACTGCCGCCGTCCTGCGCGAGGCCGAGTGGCTCGGGGTCACCGGGCGAGGGGCACTCAGCAGTGCAGGACGCCTCCTGTCGGACACCACCGCAGATCCCTCTGCCGCAGAGGAGGCGATCAGCACCCACCTGCCCTCACCGGTGGAACATGTCCTCCTGCAGGCAGACCTGACAGCCGTTGCGCCGGGCCGGCTGGAGGGGAGTATCGCTCAGTTCATGCGCCTCGTCTCGGACGTCGAGTCCCGAGGTGGCGCAACGGTCTACCGCTTCTCACCTGAGAGCGTTCGCCGAGCCCTGGATGCCGGCTGGTCGGCTGCACAAGTTCTCACCGCACTTCGGGATGCGAGTCGAACGCCGATCCCACAGCCGTTGGAATACCTTGTGGGCGATGTCGCGCGGCGCCATGGACAGACCAAGGTGGGTGCGGTCTCGGCCTATATCCGAAGCGACAACTCTGTTCTCCTGGACACCATGCTGGCCGACCGCTCGCTCGCCGCACTTCAGCTGCGGCGCCTTGCGCCAACCGTGGTCGTGTCACAGGCACAGACGGCGGTCGTACTGGAGATGTTGCGGGAGAACGGCTTTGCACCCGTCGCCGAGAAGAAGGACGGCGGCGTCATGATTCCGCCCGTCTCACATCACCGCACCCCGGCCCGGCGCCGAGCAGCCGCGCCGGCGATCACCTCGGTGGTCGATGACCAGCTGACCAAGACGCTTGTTGCTGCCCTGCGGGCGGGGGAGGAGTCCACGGCATACGAACAGGCGCGGGAGAAGTCCCAGCCCGGGCCACGACTGCCCTCCACGGAAGCAGCAGTCGCGCTCGCACTTCTCCGCGAGGCGTCGACCGACGGTCTTGGGCTGTGGATCGGCTACGCCGATGCCGATGGACGCGTCACGCGGATACTCTTCCACCCCAAGCGAATTGAGGGGGGCCGAGCCTACGGGTCGGTTGAGGGCTCCAACGTCGAACGCGCATTCTCAATCCATCGAATTACTGGCGCGGCACTCATCTGATCGCTGCCACTCAGCCCCGGTCAGGTTGGTACTGCTCCCCCACAACGGCTCTCGCGCCGGCCTTCTGCAACCGCGAGACCGCCCGATCGGCGCTTGCCTCACTGACACCCGACACCAGGACGACCGGGGTGTCCTGGGTCATGTCCCTGGCGGAGATGAGATCCAAACCGGTCACCTGCGCGATGACCGTCATGACCTGAACCGGTTTGGCTCCGACCAGCTGGAGGACCACGTGGTACTCCCCGGGCTCGGTGAACTCGGGTGAGGCCCGACCGGGCCTGCGCAAGGCAGACTCAGCCCGTCGCTGCAACCAGCCCCTCAACCCCCTGGCTGACGGGGAGCCAGCCAGGCCAGGCTCGTTCGGGATCTGATCCCCGGGATCAGCGTCAGGCATCGCTGCCCGCCAGTGCCTTGACCACCCGCGAGGGCGATGGCCGACCCAGATGGCTGGACATCCAGACGCTGGTCTGCACGAGAGCATCGAGATCAACCCCTGTCTTTATCCCCAGCCCGTCCAGAGCCCAGACGAGGTCCTCGGTCGCCAGGTTGCCGGTCGCGCTCTTCGCGTAGGGGCAACCCCCTAGGCCGCCGGTCGCCGCGTCGACGACGGTCACGCCGTCTGCGACGGCGGCGAGGGTGTTCGCGAGAGCCTGCCCGTAGGTGTCATGGAAGTGAACCGCTATGCGCTCAACGCCAATACCCTTGGCATCCAAGGCCTCCAGCAGCCGGTGGACGTGACCGGTGGTCCCGGTGCCGATGGTGTCGCCAAGACTGAGCTGGTCACAGCCCAGGTCCATCATCCGGGCGGCAACGTCTACAACCTGGCCGATGGGGACCTCGCCCTCCCAGGGATCTCCGAAGCACATCGAGACGTAGGCACGAACCCACAGACCCTCGGCGCGCGCCCGCCCGACGACGGGAGCGAACATCGCGAGCGACTCCGCCACGCTGCGGTTGAGGTTCTTGCGGGCAAATGTCTCAGTCGCGCTGCCGAAGACCGCTATGGCCTGGACACCCTGGGCCAGGGCCCCGTCCAGACCTCGTTCGTTGGGCACCAGGACCGGTCGGTTGCGCCCGAGGCCAACCTCACCCAGGAGGGTGAGCAGCTCTGCGGCGTCGGCAAGCTGGGGAACCCACGTGGGCGGCACGAAGGAGGTGGTCTCGATGATGTCGAGCCCGGCGCCGACCAGACGGCGGATGAACTCGGCCTTGATCTCGACCGGGACCACGGCCTTCTCGTTCTGCAGCCCGTCGCGAGGTCCAACCTCATAGATGGTCACCCGTTCGGGCATGCCCGGCTGGGCTTCACGTTGCGGTCCTTGCATCGGCTTCCCTCCTGCTCGCGGCACCCATCGTCTCAGCAAGCGCTCCTGGGCCATCATCGGTCAAGGCTCATCTGAGAGACCAGTTGTTGATACCTTTGTGTCGAGGCCCGAGAACGGGCCTCTTGACGTGGGGAGTGAGCAGCGCATGAGTGAGCCGACCAGCGGCAGCCAGAAGCCCGAGCCCGACCCGCAGGTCGAGGGCGGCCGAGGCCAGAGCGAGAATCCGGACCAGAGCCAGGAGCAGGCATCGGGTTCTGTCTTCAGCGACCCGACTGCCCCCGTCTGGGCCGACCCCACTGCGCCGATCCCCGCTGCCCCATCGGCGTCGACCCAGGACGATCCACCTCTGCCACCTGTCCCGCCTGCCCCTCCGGGTGGGACCTACCCGCCCTTTGGCGAGCAGCCCCCACCGCCTCCGCAGTCGCCGCCGCCCGCACCACCCATGAGCAACCCCTACGCACAGCAGCCGCCTTCCACCCCGTGGCAGCCATCGCAGCCAGACCCTTACGGTCAACCTCAGCCCGGCCAGCCGTACCCGACAGCGGGCCAGCAGTACCCGGCATACGGCCAGTCGCCCTACGCGACCGGGAGCCCCAGCAACACGTCGGCAATCATCTTGACCATCGTGTCCGCGCTGACCACCTTGAGCACGTGTGTCATCGGCATCCCGAGCCTGGTCCTGGGCATCATGGCGCTGACCTCGAACAGCACCGATCCGCAAGGGTCTCGCAAGAAGTCCCGGACAGGTTGGATCGTCCTGGCCATCAACGCTGGCGTCGTTGTTGTCCTGGGCGTTCTCGCGGTAATCCTGATTCTCGTCTTCAGCAGCGGGAGTCCCACAATCTCCGACTCCGGCTTCTGAGCGACGACTTCATCTCGCGGATGGGAACACGCCCACCCACGAAGGCGTTGACCAACACACCATGTCGGACGGACCACTGATCGTTCAGAGCGACAAGACGCTCCTGCTCGAGGTCGACCACCCAGACGCTGAGGCCGCCCGTCGCGCGATCGCCCCGTTTGCCGAGCTTGAACGGGCCCCAGAGCATGTTCACACCTATCGGCTGACTCCGCTGGGCCTGTGGAATGCGCGCGCTGCCGGACACGACGCGGAGCAGGTGGTCAACGCCCTCATCACCTACAGCCGGTATGCCGTCCCGCATGCCCTGCTGGTGGATGTTGCCGACACGATGGATCGCTACGGCCGACTCAGCCTCGAGAAGGATGGCGACCAGCTCGTCCTTCGCAGCACCGACCGCCCCGTGCTCGAAGAAGTGTTGCGGCACAAGAGGATCCAACCACTTCTGGGTGCGCGGTTGGACGACTCAACCGTCCTCGTGCATCCCTCGGAGCGCGGCCAGCTCAAGCAGCAGCTACTCAAGATCGGCTGGCCGGCCGAGGACCTCGCCGGCTATGTCAATGGTGAGGCACACCCCATCTCCCTCGTCCAGGACGGATGGGCCCTGCGGCCCTACCAGCAGCAGGCTGTCGATGGCTTCTGGTTCGGCGGCTCGGGAGTCGTCGTCCTGCCCTGCGGCGCGGGTAAGACGTTGGTCGGCACCGGAGCGATGGCCCGGGCTGGCGCCACAACGCTGATCTTGGTCACCAACACCGTCGCGGCCCGTCAGTGGCGTGACGAGCTGCTGGCACGAACCAGCCTGACGGAGGACGAGATAGGCGAGTACTCCGGCGCGCGCAAGGAGATCCGCCCGGTCACCATCGCGACGTACCAGGTCCTGACGACCAGACGAAAAGGTGTCTACACCCACCTCGACCTGCTCGATGCCCGCGACTGGGGACTGATCATCTACGACGAGGTCCATCTGCTCCCGGCACCGATCTTCCGGATGACCGCCGATCTTCAGGCCCGGCGGCGACTTGGGCTGACGGCCACGCTGGTTCGCGAGGACGGGCGCGAGGCGGACGTCTTCAGCCTGATCGGACCCAAGCGGTTCGATGCTCCCTGGAAGGACATCGAGTCCCAGGGCTACATCGCACCAGCCGACTGCGTCGAGGTGCGGGTCACGCTGCCGGACCCCGAGCGGATGACCTACGCGATGGCTGAGCCCGAGGACCGCTACCGTCTGGCGTCGACGAGCACCTCCAAGAACCGCATCGTCGAGGCCCTGGTCGAGAAGCACGCTGGTGAGCCCACGTTGGTGATCGGCCAGTATCTCGATCAGCTGGACGTCCTCGCCGAACGACTGAACGCCGATCTGATCACCGGCCAGACCACCGTGTCGGAGCGACAGAAGCTGTTCAACCAGTTCCGCACCGGCGAGATCAAGCTGTTGGTCGTCAGCAAGGTCGCCAACTTCTCGATCGACCTTCCCGAGGCCACCATCGCGATCCAGATCTCAGGCACCTTCGGCTCACGGCAGGAGGAGGCCCAACGGCTCGGTCGCATCCTGCGGCCCAAGGGTGACGGTCGTACGGCTCACTTCTACAGCGTCGTCGCGCGAGATACCGTCGACGCCGAGTTTGCCGCTCACCGTCAGCGCTTCCTCGCTGAGCAGGGCTACTCCTACCGGATCGTGGACGCCGGCGACCTCCTGGCCCCGCCCCA
>JBDTOA010000024.1:0-15109 GCA_039933475.1 Dermatophilaceae bacterium | reverse complement strand
CTCCTTCGTGCTGACCCGCGCCCTGTCCCGATACCGGGAGCTCGCCGCCGACCGGTCTGCCGCGTTGCTGACCGGCCGGCCATCAGTGCTGGCCGCTGCGCTGACCAAGATCTCTGGCGACATGGCTCAGATACCCACCCAGGACCTGCGTCACGCCGAACCGTTCAACGCCTTCTTCTTCGCCCCGGCCCTTGCGCCAGGGTTCAGTCTGTCCTCGGTGTTCTCCACCCATCCCAGCCTGACCCGGCGGCTCGAGCAGCTGGCTGAGCTGTCGGTCCAGCTGGGCCAGGGGGCATAACCGTATGGGCTTCATGGACGCGCTACTGGGTCGCAGCAAACCGGTGCCACCCAACCTGGACCAGCTGTTCGCGCTGCCGTCGGCCGCAGTGACGCTGCGGGCGGCGTCCGACCTCAGACCCACCGGAATCGGGTCGGTCTGTTTCAAAGCGGCCGAGGGCGCGCCCTTCGACGGTATCCGCACCCAGGTGGAGCAGCTGCTGGCACTGGAAGGCGGCCGCTACACCGAGCAGGCCGACGACTACGGTTTCACCTGGCTGGTACGCCGCACCGACCCCCCGGGCCTGGAGTCACTGGTCACCGACCTGCACGCGGTCAACTCCGGGCTGCTCGACGCCGGCTTCGGGTCCGCTCTGCTCTGCACCGTGATCTGTTTCACCGCTGGCGACCGTCCGCTCGGGCTGGTGTATCTGTACAAGAGCGGCACGTGGTACCCCTTCGCGCCCCTTGACGGCAAACGTCGGGACAGCCCCCGGGAGCTGCAGGTGGGCGCCATCCTCGGATCCGACCTCCGGATTGAACCGGACCAGTCCCGCTGGTTCCCTGTCTACGGCGCACCCGGCCTGTAGGACTCAGGGCCAGGCCCGCGAGGCCCTCAACTATTGAGCCACCCTGCCAGCGCGATGGCCGGGGCCAGGCAAACGACCGAAAGAATGGTCATGGCTGCTCTAGCCGAGACCGAGGGGCCAAGGGTTCCAGCGGCAGAATGGTCGTGGTCGGAGAGTGGTTGCTCTCGAGATGGTCGTTCGTCCGGCACCATCTTCGAGTGCGGGGCGAGTTGGTTGACGGGCCGGACAGTAATCATGCCGTGCTTGAGGCCATTGGCGACCAACCACCAGTTCATCGGATAGGCCAGAACGAACCCGACGATGAGGGCCATCGACAGCGCGAACCAGAAACCGAGAGTGAGCGGGTCGGCGCTCCCCTCGATCTGAGGCATGAGGAGGCCCCGGGTCACCACCATGCCCGTCATCAGCAGATTCATGGAGAGGAGCTCAGGCAAGAACGTCTGCCGCAGAGAGCGTAGATAGTTTCCTCCTGCCATCTCACGCATGGCAAATGCCTGGAAGACCGCCCAGCCGAAACCGAAACCCAGGACGTACTCGAGGGAAAGATCGGCCCATGAGGGAAGAGTCCACTGGGCCGCCAGAGCTGCACCCACAATGATGCCGATTCCATCTCCTGCCGCACAGTGCATCGTGGACCCGAGCACCTGCCGCCAGCGAACGGCCACAAAGTCTTCGTGCGTCTCCTTCAGTGGCTCTCGGCATCCAAGAACGTAGAATAGAACAGCGAGCGGGCCGGTAAACAGGGCGAGAATGACGAAGGCCCACTTGATAACCGGATGCGCTGGCGTGCTACGGATATCGACACCGATGAACACCACCGAGAGGCCCGAAAGAACGAACCACACAAGCATTGCGCCTGAAGCCATAGCTGAAAGCCTTCTGCCTAATTGCTGGAAGCCTCAGCGAGGCTCGGTTCCACTGCCCGTCGGAAGATCATCCGGTAGTACCACGATCCAAGACACCACAGCGTGATGGTCAGGATTGTGCCGCCTACGACGACAAACCCTCCCAAGACCAGACCAAGGACCGAGAGTCCGTAATGGAAGGAAACTGCTGAACCCGACAACAAGAGGGCGGAGAGAAGGTAGGAGAACTGTCGGGGTTTGGGCGTGGACGGCAGCGGTTGGACGTGAGCTAGATGACGAGCGGTGAAATTGTAAACGAGATCAATGATCATGGCATCAGGGAGTAACGCTCCACTGAAGGCCACAAGTGCCATTGACCCAAGCCATATCGGTGACTGAAAGATCAATCCGATCACAATCAACGTGGTGCCTACAGCGGGCGTGAACCGTAGCGGCAACGCGATACGTGCTTTAGCGTCCTGACCAAGCTTTTCGAAGCCTTGGTTGTTTAGGTTAGCTTCTGCAAAGGCACTTAGTCTTGCCATTTTCAGAGTCCTCTCTGAATTGTCCTAAACTTGGCGGAACGGTCCAAAATCGGCGTCCACGCCCCATACATGGAGTGGTTGTGAGCCTTAGGTCACTGTGAGCGGGGTGTACATCCCGGCCGAGTAGTGCCCGGCGAGGTTGCAGACCAGCTCGTACTGCCCGGGCGCCAAGGTCACCGTCACCCAGCCCGAGGCACCCGGCACGATCCCCTCGCCGGCGCCTGCGCCACCGGTCTTGGATGCCTCGCCGAGGCTGCCCGCCTCATCGACCCTGGCGTCGGACCCGATCGGGCGAGCACCGACTCCCCGGGAGCCGAGCATCGGGAGAACGACCATCTCGTGGTTGATGCTGCCGGAGTTGGTCACCAAGAAGGACACGGTCCCATGGGGCGCGCTCGCACGGCCGGCGCTCAAAGCCATGCCACCGCCGTTCATCAAGGCGCTGCCCTGGCCCATCATGCCGTTGGCTCGGACTGTCATGCCGCCGCCCCGGCCCATCATGCCGTTGCCTCGGAACGTTATGCCGCCGCCCTGGCCCATCATGCCGTTGCTTCCGGCCGTTATGCCGCCGCCCTGGCCCGTCATCAGTCCGCCCATATCCGTCAGTGCAACGCTCACCACAGTCCCCGGAAGGCTCGGTGCCGGACGCGAGGAGCGAGGGAAGATCCCGGAGCCGCTGTGGCTCATCCCGCCAATCAGACTCGAGGGTCCAGAAGAAGGGCCAATAGCGCCGACCGCCACCGACGCCGAGGCCACTAGTGCGATCGCCGCCGCCGCCAGAGACCCGACCACCAGAGGACGTCTCACGGCGCTCATTTCCGGTCCCCGCGGGCACTCAGGATGGCGGCCCGCTGGGCCTGCCATGGCTCGACATCGATCTGCCCGTCGGCCAGTCGGCGGTCGAGGATCTCCAGCGCCGACTCACCTGTCGGGCGAGTCGTCCCGCTGGGCAGCAGCCGCACCACCAGCCAGATGACCAACAAGATCAGGGCGAGCCAGAACACGCCGATGCCAAGCCATCCGAGCGAACCCATTCCGCCGCCGCCATACCAACCCATCATTGTGAGCTCCTTTGTCGTGTGCCCGGTTCCTCCGGGCTACCTCCACACTGGCGCCCGCGTGCTGCGATCGCGTCGACGAACCACGAAGAAACGATGTAGAAGCGCTATGGGCGCCCCCGGCCAGGCCGGCGCCACGTCGGGAGAACGGTCAGGTCGGCCAGGAGTGCTCGACAGCGCCGGTCCGACCTCGTCAGCGCGCAGACATCCGGTGGGCTCAGCGCGTCAGGAGTATCGCGGCTGCCGCCAGCGCCACGAGCGAAGAGGAGCCCAGCATGACCATCGGGCCGTAGGCGGTCGTTCTCGGGATCCCCCGCAGCGGGAAGAGCAGCTGCCGTCCGGCCGTGTACGCGGCGAAACCTGCAACGAAGACCAGGCCACCGGCGCTGGTTCCGACCCGCAGGACCGCCAGGAGAGCGAGGGCGGCGACGACCCCCGAGAGCAGAGACTCCAACAGCTGCACCGGGATCCGGCGCACACCGAGGCACCGGTCAGAAGACCAGACCCCCCAGCGCGAGCTGGTTGGGCGGCCGGCGCAGCACCCGCCCAGCAGACACCCGAAGCGCCCCACCATCATCCCTAGCAGCAGACCTGGCGCCGTCACATCAAGGACAGAGCCCGGCGGCAGTCCGAGCAGCAGGGAGCCGCCGAGCAAGGTGGCGATCGCGACGAGCACGAAACCCTGAATCGACATGCCGGGCGTCAGAAAGCTCCGGCGCTCGCTCGGGTGCGTGGCGAGGTAGTACGTCTTCGCGCCCAGCAGCCCGAGGATGCACGCGGCCAACGACACGGCAAGCAGCCGCAGTACTGGAAGTCCCAGGCGCGAGGCCAGCAGTCCCTGGGTGACCAGCGCTAAAGCGGTGCCGGTGCCGACCAGTGCCGGCCAGGCCCCGAGGCGGACCCCAGGTGCGAGAACATCGACCACGGGCCCGTAGGCCGTGGTGCCGAATGCCGTCCCACCCGGCAGCCGCGCGTCGCTGACCGGCATCCACTCTGATGGTGAGTCCTGCGGAGCCGGTTCCACCGGGGTGGCCGTGACGTCCCAGGTGCCGTCCGCGAGGTTGGAGACCCTGGTCGTGACAGCGATGCGACCGCTCCCGGGGACGACGTCGTCGACGGTGGCCATCGCGGTGAAGGTGCCGATCTTGCCCTCTGGCGGTTGGCCTCGAAGGCGTCCGCTGAGGTGCACCCGGACGGGGTAGGGTGCGCCGTTCGGCGCGGCCTCGAACCAGTAGGTCACGCCCAGTGCCCTCGGTTCAATCTCGGCGAGGAGTCGCCAGCCGAACGAGCTCAACTCCACCGGGGTCGACCCGGAGGCAAGGGCCAGCCGTGGCGGGCGCGCTTGCGGCGAGGTGCTTGCTGTGGCCGACGAAGTGGTCGCCGACGAAGTGTCCGGCGGCCGTCGTAGTACCGGCGCCTGCCGAGGTGCCGAGACCATCGCCTGGCCTGACCCGGGCGCCCTTCCCGGGCGCGATCGCGAACCTCGCGGCAGCTCGGGCGGGCGGGCCCGTGTCGAGGAACCACCAGCTGCCCGAGCGGACGTCCCCGGTGAGCTGTTACGCATAAAGGCACTGCCATTGGCCCGTGGTTCTGGCAGAGAGTCGTTCTTGGTCACTGGGTCCTTCCTGAGGTATCGGGCAGGTAGCCCAGTCAGTGGCCAACCGGGAGTCGATGGCGGTCCAGGCGACCTCGCCTGGCCGGGCGCCGCCGGGCGTGGAGCCTCCACGCCCAGCGAGGTCGCTAGGACACCGTGGCCTTGGTGTAGCTGCCCGGGTCGGCGCTGAAGCCTTTAGCGCAGCCCTTTGCGCAGAAGTAGTAGGTGTGGCCCTCGTGCTCCACTTTCGCGGCGGCCGTCGCCGGGTTCACGGTCATACCGCAGACGGGATCGATCGTCTTGCCGGATTCTTCGTGCATGTGGTGCTCCTTTGCTTGATCGCGTCCGACCTCCACCACCGGTCGGTGGCAGGGACGCGGACGTTGTCGGGGATGGCGCCGGGCTTGAGGCCGCGGAGCCGGACGAGTGGCCACCTTCCGCCTGGGATCTCTTGTCCCGGAAGCGATCAGCAGCAGCCTCCACGCTGTTCTTGGTGCGCGTCCTCGACCTGGACGCTGGAGTTGGAGGGCGCCGGAGTGTCCTGCGGGCTACCCGGCTGGGAGCCCACGGCTCCGACCAGCTGCGATCCCTGCGGACGACCGGTTTCGGGATCGTGCCGGGTTGACGCTGCTGGCTCGTGGCCTTCATTCTTCTGACCGCCGCAGCACCCGCCACCACCACCGGCCTTTCCCTGGCCGCGGTGCATCCCGAAGTGCATGAACGCCATCCCTCCAAGAGCCAGAATGAACACCCAGTTTCGGGCGAGGAAGTCCGTCATCTCCATCACCTCTTACCTCGTCGGTGCCCCGCGGTGAGCGGTGCTGAGCTGTCCGAAGTGCTTGCCAGAAGGGTCCTTGCTGTTCGGACCAGTCATCTCTAACGCCAGTCAGGCAACAGGCGGAGCCTTCATGGTCATGACCATGTCTGAGGTCCCACCGAGCATGACTGAGGGGTTGTGCGTCCCTGAGAATCCCATCGTCTTTGCACAGTTGGAGACGTGCTGACCAAACCCCGGGCCTGGGGTGGGGGTCGCAGCGGATGCGGCGGATGCAGACACCAAGACGGTGCCGGCCGCTACAGCAGTCGCGAGAAGGATGCGAACTGGCTTCATGGTCAATGCCTTTCGTTGTTGGAAGGTGCGCAGGTGCGCAGAACCCGCGTGGCGGCTTCTTTCCCGCAAGGGAACCTTTGGTGTCTTCAACCCTGTCGCCCGGATGTGTCGGTTGGGCTGAGAGAACATAGAGAAACGATGAAGAAGCCGCGAGCGCGGGCAGCAGGCCTGACTTTGGGAGGCGCAGGCGGTCGGCCGGTCCCGGTCGCCGCGGCAAAGCTAGTGACCCTGCCGCATCGGCCAAAGGGACGGTTTACTTGGGGAACTGACCGCATCATGAGGGGAGCGTGCACGCTTTGAGCGCCATCGCAGACGCACTGGCACTGGCCGGGTCAATGACCTGGGAGATCCTGTGGGCCCTGATCCTGGGGTTCTTCCTCTCGGCCGTCGTCCAGGCGGTGGTGCGCCGCGCCACCGTGGTTCGGCTGATGGGCGATGATCGGCCCCGCGCCATCGTCGCTTCCACCGGGTTCGGGATGGCGTCGTCGTCGTGCTCGTATGCCGCCGTGGCACTGGCCCGGTCCTTGTTCCGCAAGGGGGCGAACTTCACAGCGGCCATGGCCTTCGAGATCGCCTCGACCAACCTGGTCCTGGAGCTCGGCATCATCATGTTTCTGCTGCTGGGCTGGCAGTTCACCCTGGCAGAGTTCATCGGCGGCCCGATCATCATCGTGCTGGTCGCCGTGATGTTCCGGGTGGTGCTGCGCGAGCGACTCTTGCGAGAGGCGGCCGAGCAGGCCGACAAGGGCGTTGCCGGGTCGATGGAAGGCCACGCCGCGATGGACATGTCCATCCAGACCCAGGGCAGCTTCTGGCACCGGCTGACTTCCGCGGACGGGTTCACCTCGGTGGCGCACGTGTTCGTGATGGAGTGGGCTGCCATCTGGAAGGACCTCGTTGCGGGCCTGTTGATCGCCGGGGCAATCGGCGCGTGGGTGCCGGACACGTTCTGGCAGGGGTTGTTCCTGGACGGGCATCCGGTGCTCGCCGCGATCTGGGGTCCGCTGATCGGCCCGGTCGTCGCCATGCTCAGCTTCGTGTGCTCGATCGGCAACGTGCCCCTGGCCGTGGTCCTGTGGAGCGGCGGCATCAGCTTCGGCGGGGTGATCTCGTTCATCTTCGCGGACCTGCTGATCCTGCCGATCCTCAACATCTACCGCAAGTACTACGGCCTGAAGATGACGGCATTGATCACCGGCGTGTTCTACCTCGCCATGGTGGCCGCCGGGTACGCCGTGGAGCTGATCTTCGGCCTGACCGGCCTGACGCCCGACCGTGGCAGCGCCAAGATGCCCGACGAGGGGATCACCTGGAACTACACCACCTGGCTCAACATCGCCTTCCTGATCCTGGCCGCGGTCTTGACGACCCGGTTCTTCCGCACGGGCGGCCGCCAGATGCTCTCGATGATGGGCGGGGCACCGACCAGTGACACCCAGCACGGGGACTCCCCGGCCGGTTGACCTCGCTCGCCGGCAGATGACGAGCCCCGGCTTCTACATCGTTTCTTCATGGTTTCTCGCCTTGACCGCAGCATCCGGGCGCAAGAGTTGGCCTATGCCCGAACAACCGGGCAAGGTACAGCAGCAGAAGGAGCTCACCATGATGGGTTGGAACAACGGCGGCGGAATGGGTTCGCTCGGATGGCTTGGTATGGGCGTGTTCTGGCTCATCCTGCTCGGGCTGATCGTGTGGCTTGTGGTGCGGTTGCTGCCAGACAGCGGCAGCGGCAACAGTGAAGCCCGAGGTACGGGTGACTCGGCACTGGACATCCTCGACCGCCGGCTGGCCAGCGGGCAGCTGGACCTTCCGTCCTGGCAGGCCCAGAGGGCCGCACTCCTGGGCGTCCAGGACGTCAAACAGTGAGTACCTCAAGACGCCCGCTCTTGGTTGGGACGCTGATCGCAGCGATAGTCGCCCTGGTCGCCTCGGCCGCAGTGGCTATCGGCGCTATCGGCGGCCCCTCATCGGGGCTGCTGGGGAGGGCCGGCGGGACGGGTCCCGGAGGCCACGGATTTCTCTCCGGCTCACCGCGGGCGGCGCCGAAGCTGCCCGGAACGGTCGTGAACGTCTCCCTGACGAACATGGGTGGATCGATGATGGGCAGCGGCGGCCCAATGGGTCTGAGTGCGGACCACGCCACAGTGCCCCACGGGACCGTGTCATTTCTGGTGAGCAACGATGGCAGTATTGATCACGAGATGGTTGTCCTGCCGCTCGCCGGTTCTCAGAGCGCAGGGGCTCGCTCAGTTGGTGGCGAGGGCAAGGTCGATGAGGCCGGAAACCTCGGCGAAGCCTCCAAGACAAATGGCGCGGACACCGGGGAAGGGATCGCGCCGGGCGCGTCAGGCTGGGTCACCGTCACGCTGGCGCCGGGGCACTATGAGCTGGTCTGCAACCTGGCCAACCACTACAGCGCAGGGATGAATACCCAGCTCGACGTCACCTGAACGGCAGTCACCTGAACAGCAGGGAAGCGAAACACGCGAAGGAGGAGCTCACATGATGGGTTGGTATGGCGGTGGCATGGGTCCGCTCGCATGGCTGGTAATGGGCGTGTTCTGGCTCGTCCTGCTGGGGCTGATCGTGTGGCTGGTCACGCGGTTGCTGCCATCCGGTGGCACCGGAACGACCCGCCCTCCCGGTGACTCGCCGCTGGAGGTCCTCGACCGCCGGCTTGCCAGCGGTGAGATCGACCTGGACACCTGGCAGGCCCAGCGGGCAGCTCTCCTGGCCGCGCGCGGAGACACGAGATGAGTCCCATGAGACGTCCCCTGCTGGTCGGGGCCCTGGCAGCGGCGGTAATCACCCTGTTCGCGTCCGTGGCGATGGCCGTCGGAGCCCTTGGCGGCCCCTCATCGGGGTCGTCGGTGATGGGCGGCTACGGTCAGAACGCTTACCAGGGCATGATGGGCAGCCAGGGCCAGGGCGTCTACCAGGGCATGATGGGCAGCCAGGGCCAAGGGCCATACGCGGGCATGATGGGCAGCCAGGGCCAAGGGCCATACGCGGGCATGATGGGCGGCCAGGGCCAAGGGCCATACGCGGGCATGATGGGCGGCTCGATGATGGGTTCGATGGGCATGATCTGGCTCCCGGGCGACGGGGTTGCGGTGTCATCCATACCCGCGGCCAGGGCCAGGGCAGCGACCGCGGCCAAACCTGCTGGGCTGCACCCCGGAGAGGTGATCCAGTTCGACAACGGCTTCTACGTCGAGCTGAAGGACGCTGTGGGGAAGGCGGCCACAGAGCTCATCGTCGATCCTCAAAGCGGCGCGGTGAACACCGAGCCAGGACCGGCAATGATGTGGAACACCCGGATCGGGATGCACGCACGAGGCGTCCCCAGAGCAGCTGGGGTCGCACCGGTTGACCCCACGAGGGCACGCAGGATCGCCACCACGTGGTTGGCGGCAAACCGGGACGGCACCACGATCGGTAGCATCGACGCCTACCCCGGCTACTTCACCATCGACCTCAAGCGCGACGGCGAAGTCAGCGGGATGATGTCGGTCAACGCCTCCTCCGGGGCCGTCTGGTACCACACCTGGCACGGGGCGTTCATCTCGATGGAGGACTCCTGATCCCGCTGACACCGCTGACACCGCTGACACCGTCGCCGCCGTCCACGACCGGCTCCCCCCTTCGGGCGCTGGTGGTCGACGACGAGCCCAGCTTGGTCCGGGCGGTCGCCGGCTACCTCGAGCATGACGGGTTCCTGGTCACAACTGCCGCAGACGGTGAGCAGGCGGTCGCCGCGGCCCGACGCGACCCACCGGACATCGTCGTGCTCGACCTGATGTTGCCCGGGATCGACGGCATCGAGGTGTGCCGCCAGCTGCGCACCTTCAGCGACGCCTACGTGATCATGCTGACCGCCCGCAGCGAGGAGCTCGACACGCTCATCGGCCTGTCCGTTGGAGCGGACGACTACATGACCAAGCCGTTCTCCCCGCGGGAGCTGACGGCCCGCATACGGGGCCTGCTTCGACGGCCGCGAACCGCTCAGGAGGCAGGCGAGCAGGCGGTGCGCAAGATCGGGGACCTGAGCCTGGACACCCAGTCCCGTCAGGTCTATATGGGGCAGGCCCAGGTCGAGCTGACGCGGACCGAGTTCGACCTGCTGGAGACGCTGACCGAACGACCCAAGGTTGCCTTCACCCGCCGCCAGCTCATCGAACGCGTCTGGGGGCCGGACTGGTTCGGTGATGAGCACCTCGTCGACATTCACATCGCCCACATCCGGGCCAAGCTCGGTGACGACGCGGCGACGCCGAAGTTCATCCTCACCCTCCGCGGTGTCGGCTACCGGATGGGACCGGGATGAGGTGGCCGACCAGGCGCCTTCCGAGACCCAGCCTGCCCGCTCTGCCCGCACTGGGGTTGGCCTGGCGACTCTTCGCCGCGATGGGCCTGGTCGTTCTCGCCGGTGCGGGCACGATGCTGGTCGCGGTGCTGCTCGTCGCCGAGCCGGCGTTCCATTCGCACCTCAGCCAGGTCCAGCCACCATTGTCCGACCAGGCGCACGCGCACGTCGACGAGGCCTTCGCGGGTGCGGTGCTCATCGCGTTGGCTGTGGGCGTGGTCATGGCAATGGCGTCCGCCCTGGTCGTGACCTGGTTGGTGGCGAGGCGGCTCGCTGCCCCCGTGGCCGAGGCTGCCGAGGCGGCCTACCGGATCGCCGACGGCGAATTTGACACCAGGCTCCGGCAGCCGGGTCTGGGCCCCGAGCTCGAGCGGCTGACCGCGGCTTTCAATGCCATGGCCAGCCGGCTGGCGGCCGTCGAGCAGACCCGCCGTCGCCTCCTGACCGACCTGGCCCACGAGCTGCGCACGCCGCTGGCCTCGATGCGGGCCACGATCGAGGCGGTCAACGACGGGATCCTGCCGCCAGACGAGACGACGCTGGCCACCCTGACTGATCAGTCGCAGCGGCTCCACCGCCTCGTCGGCGACCTTTCTGCGGTGTCGCGGGCGGAGGAGCGCCAGCTGAACCTGCGCCCGGTCAGGGTCTCGGTCGAGGACCTGGCGTACGAGGCCGCAGCGGCGGCCCGACCGCGATTCGACGCCAAGGGGATCACCCTTACCGCCGACAAAGGACCCGCCATCGGCGAGGTGCTGGTCGACCCCGACCGGTTGGCCGAGGCCCTGGGGGCACTGCTGGACAACGCCCTGCGTCATACCGGCAAAGGGGGCACCGTCACCATCACCACGACCGGACACAACAACCGGTGTCAGATCGCGGTGACCGACACCGGCGACGGTTTCCAACCCGAGGTAGCTGCCCAGCTTTTCGAGCGCTTCTACCGGGGAGACAGCTCGCGCACCGTCAACGGCGCCGGAAGCGGGATCGGCCTGACGATCGCCAAGGCGATCATCGAGGCCCACCACGGACAGCTCCGCGCCCACAGTGAAGGACCAGGCAAGGGCGCAAGCTTCGATGTCATCCTGCCGATCGCTTCTCGTGGTCGGCAGGACCATCTTTAGCAAACCTTTATGAGATACCCCCCAAATACCCTCATCCGCCTGGCCGAGGATGACGACGTGACGTGAGCTGAGGCAACCCCCCAAGAGGAGGCGACGCCCGGACCCTGACTTGACTGGAGCGAGCGGATGACCAGGAAAACGCAGACATTGGACAGGCAGACGAAGCGCGACAGCGCCCGGATCGCCCGACTGGAGGCGGTGGCAAAGGCGCAGCGACGCGGTGCGCGGCGACGTGTCGCGGTCATCGTGGGCGCGTCGGTTACCGTGGTCGCGCTGGTCGGCGGGACCTTATGGGCCGCAGTGGGTTCAAGCGACTCAGGGTCTGCCACGAAGAGCAATGTCGCTTTGACCGGTATGCAGACCTACTCCGGGCTGTCCCAGGACCATGTGACCGGCCCTGTTTCCTACCCCCAGACCCCTCCCGTCGGAGGCCCGCACTCGGCCACCTGGCAGAACTGCGGGGTGTATTCCGCGCCCGTGCCCAAGGAGAACGCGGTTCACTCCCTTGAACATGGCGCGATGTGGATCACCTACCGTCCGGGTCTGGCGGCCCCCGAACTGGCAACCCTGCTGAAGGACGTCTCCGGGCAGCCGTACGCGCTGGTCAGCCCTTACCCGGGGCTGCCCTCCCCCATCGTCGCGTCAGTCTGGGGAGTTCAGCTGAAGCTCAGCTCCGCCAGCGACCCCCGTCTGCAGGCCTTTGTCGACACGTTCAAGTCTGGCACCCAGTCGCCCGAGCCAGGCGGGGAGTGCACCGGAGGTATCGGCACCCCGCAGAGCTGACCCCGACCATCTGGCACCGAGCGCGGAGAGCGGATCCGGTCAGGTTGCTCAGACGCTCGGCAGGAGGACCCGGAAGGTGGAACCCTTCCCCGTTCCGGGGCTGGCTGCGGTGAGCCGGCCCCCATGGCCCTCGACCAGAGCCCAGGCGATGGCCAGCCCGATGCCAGATCCTCCGTGAGTCCGATCCCGCGCGGCGTCAACCCGGTAGAAACGTTCGAAGATATGGGGCAGGTGCTCAGCGGGGATGCCCTCGCCGGTGTCTTCGACGGACAGCGCCACCTCAGCGGCGCTGGGCGATGAGGTCGCCGAGATCGTGACGCCTCCACCCGCCGGGGTATGCCGCAGGGCGTTGTCCAGCAGGTTGCCGAGGACCTGGCCCATGCGTTCGGGATCGACGAGCACCTGGGGAAGCCCGGCCTCGAGGCTGGTGACCAGCCGGACGCCTTTCGTCTCGTAGCCTTCGACGAACGAGTCGAACGAGGCCGAGACCAGAGACTCTGGTTGCACTGCGCGCAGGTCGAACCGAACCTGGCCCTCCTCTGCCTGGGAGACGGAGGTGATGTCCTCGGACAGCCGGGTCAGGCGGCTGGTCTGGAAGTGCAGCAGCTCGGCCGTTCCGGCATCCAACGTCGCCACGCCGTCTTCCAGCGCTTCGAGACCAGCCTCCAACGTCGCCACCGGGGTGCGCATCTCGTGCCCGAGGTCCGCCAGTAGCCTGCGGCGGGTCCGCTCGACCGACCCCAGCCTGGAGGCCATCTGGTTGAACCCCGTCGTCAGCGCATCGAACTCCGCGCCCAGCCCCGGGGAGGAGACTCTCACGTCGTACCGGCCGCCGGCAACGGCACTTGCTGCGCCGGCGATGATGGCCACTGACCGGCCGATGCGGCGCGCTATATACACGTTGACTGCCATGGCCACAAGGAGAGCAGCAAGCAGCGCCAGGGACAACGAGATGGAGGTGGCGCTCTGGTAGGCCCTCTCGATATGCACGCTCTCGGTCGATGAGGCCCCCACCTCCGCCCTGCCCAGGTGCGTGTGGAAAAGGGACGGCCCGACGGTGGCGGCAATCGTCCATGCAGTGAGCGTGCTGGTCAGCAGAACCAGCGTCTGAGCCACGAGCAGGCGACCAGCCAGGCCCCCACGCCGCCGTTTCGGCTCGCCGACCTTCGCCGTCGCGTTCGCGTTCGCGTTCACTGTCATGTGCCCCGTCACGTGCCCTGTCACGTTCCCTGGCCCATTCGGTAGCCGATGCCGCGGACCGTCAGCACATACCGCGGTGAGGCCGGATCGTCGCCGAGCTTCCTGCGCAGGTGTCCGATGTGGACGTTGATCAGGTGCTCCCCGCCGACCCAGGTCTGGTCCCACACCGAGTCGATCAGCGCCTGGCGGGTGAAGACCATGGCGGGTCGAGCCGACAGCGCCTCCAACAGGTCGAACTCGGTGCGAGTCAGCGCAACCGTCTGGCCGTCAATGAGGACCTCACGTCCAACAACGTTGATGCTCAGCGCTCCGAACACTCGCGGCGGCACCTCTGGGACGGGCTGCCCGCTGGTGGTGGAGGCTCGCGGGCGACGCAGCATCGCATGAATCCGGGCCATCAGCTCACGCGGGCTGAACGGCTTGGTCAGGTAGTCGTCCGCCCCGACCGAGAGGCCGATGAGCTTGTCGATCTCTTCGGTGCGTGCGGTGAGCATCACGATGTAGCAGTCCGAGAAGGTACGCACCACCCGGCATACCTCGACGCCGTCGATCCCTGGCAGTCCCAGGTCCAGGACCATCAGGTCGGGATCGACCTGTCGGGCCTGGTCAATGGCCGCCTGCCCGTCATGGGCCATCGAGACCTCAAAACCATCCCGGGTCAGATACGAGCCCACGAACTCAGCCAACCCTCGTTCGTCGTCAACGACCAGAACGCGAAGACCGGTTGGCGACACCGGCGTCGAGGTTGGGTTGCTTGGAAGTTGGCTCATGGTCCCAGTGTCGGGGGCCGTGAGCACAGCCCGGACACCGGGACTCCGCGGAGACGGCAGGTGACCGGGTCGGTGGGAATCCAGGGAGGATCCAGGCCCGTGCCGCCGGCCCAGGCGGCTTCACCAAACGTTGACCGTTTCCCTGAGGTGTTCTTCACCACACTGATCCACCGTTGGTGGAGGACACAGGGCGGGTTGAGCGACCACACCGGGCTGTGCCTTCGAGCGAAGGAGAGACACGTGCGGCCGGTCCTGTTCTCGGTCTTTGGTTTTGACATCCAGTCCTACGGGGTGAGCAAGGCACTGGCCGCACTGGTGGCCGCCTTCCTGCTTGCCCGCGCCTTCGAGAGGTTGGCACTCAAACGGGACTCTGCCTATTCCCTCGTGATGTGGGCGACCATCTGGGGCTTCGTGGGCGCCAAGATCTACTACCTGCTCGAGCAGCTGCCGAACTTCGACTTTCACCACCTGGGCGGGATGGGCTTCACCTGGTACGGCGGCCTCATCGGCGGCGTCGTGGCCGCACTGGTCATGGTCCGCCGCCACCGGCTCCCCCTCGCGCAGGTGGCCGGTGCCGCCGCGGTCCCGCTCACCGTTGCCTACGGCATCGGTCGGATCGGCTGCCTGCTCTCTGGTGATGGCACCTACGGCAGACCCACGTCAGTGCCCTGGGCGATGACCTTCCCCAACGGCGTGGTGCCCACAACCGTGCCCGTCCACCCCACCCCGTTGTACGAAGCGCTGGCTGCCGTCTTGATCGCTGCCATCTTGTGGGCGCTGGGCAAGCACTGGGAGCCGGCGGCAGTGTTCGGCGGCTACCTCGCTGTGAGCGGGATCTCCCGGTTCCTCG